>CAVHNP010000010.1:0-41166 GCA_963637505.1 Prevotella sp. CAG:279 | reverse complement strand
TTCCCCGAGCGAGAGCGTGTTTTAGATCCGGCAGAATCATTCTCGGCCTTTTGTTCTCATCAATAGGAGTTACAACTTCAGGAATTCCGCCTTCCTCTGCCGGAAAACACTGTAGTAACGGAAACCGCAGGAGAGAAGCAGCTCCCTTGCCTGATCAAAGGAATGAGCAATATCCTCCGGCTTATGTGCATCCGCACCGGTTGTGATGATCTCACCGCCAAGCTCCCGATAACGCAGGAGATATTCCCTGCAGGGGAGGGAGGCAAGTCCCGACTTATAACCGGAGGTATTGATCTCAATTCCCTTACCGTTAGAAATCAGTAACTTAAAGATCTCGTCTACAATTTCCATATAGTCCTTCGGATCAAAGTCTTTGAGCTGACCGGGAGCATATCGGATGATATAACCAAGATGACCGAGAACATCAAAATCATGAAAGGCCTGAAGGTTTTCCAGAGTTGCCTCGAAGTATTCACGGAAGGCTCCCTTTATACTTCTCTTTTCATAGAAGGCCGGATAATAAGGATCTTCACGGTGCACAACGTGGATAGAGCCGATCGCCATATCAAAGGGATATTTTTTGAGAATTTCGGCATTTTCTTTGGCAACCTGTTCCTGAAGTCCCAGCTCCACGCCCATCAGCAGCTGAAAACGACCGGCATACTTTTCCTTCAGGGCAGTCATTTCCTTGGTATAGGCATCGAAGTCGATCAAAAAATCCACATCATCCGGTACCTTGGGATAATCAATATCCTCATGATCTGTAAAGCAGAGGCCGTCAAGACCCTTTTCCATTGCGGAAACGATCATTGCTTCCGGATCTGCCTCACTGTCTCCTGAAAAACGGCAGTGCATATGTAAATCCCACATAGAAAATCCTTCTTTCTTTTATTTACAAAAATAATAAAACCAGGCATTATCATAGCACGAAGAAAGAGCAGAGACAAAGGCAAAAGTGAGCCTTGCTGCTTGACAGAATCTTTACCTCCGGGAGATATCCCGGAGCGATGACTTTGGAATATAAGGGAAAAAGTAAAAAATACGGAAAATCTGTTATAATTTTAACGAAAAGCCTTGTTTTTTATGTGCAATGAGTATAAAATAGGACACAAATGAGGGGAAGAAATCAGTAAAAACTGTCATTCCCACAGGTAATTTAAATCAATAAGAGATTTAGGAGGAAATTAACATGGCAGTAAAAGTTGCGATCAATGGTTTTGGTAGAATCGGCCGTCTGGCATTCAGACAGATGTTCGGCGCAGAAGGATATGAGGTTGTTGCGATCAACGATCTGACAAGCCCGAAGATGCTGGCTCACCTTCTCAAATATGACAGCACACAGGGAACTTACAAGCTTGCAAGCACAGTATCAGCTAGCGAGAACTCTATCACAGTTGACGGCAAAGAGATCACGATCTACAGCGAGCCGGATGCAAACAACTGCCCATGGGGCGAACTTGGAGTAGACGTAGTTCTGGAGTGCTCCGGTTTCTATACAAGCAAGGCAAAAGCACAGGCACACATCAATGCAGGTGCAAAGAAGGTTGTTATTTCTGCACCGGCAGGAAATGATCTTCCGACAGTTGTATTCAATACAAACCACGACATCCTTACAAAAGAGGATACTATTATTTCTGCAGCATCCTGCACAACAAACTGCCTGGCTCCGATGACAAAGGCACTGAATGATCTTGCAAAGATCAAAACAGGTATCATGTGCACAATCCACGCTTATACAGGCGATCAGATGACACTTGACGGCCCGCAGAGAAAGGGTGACCTGAGAAGATCACGTGCTGCAGCTGTTAATATCGTTCCGAACTCAACAGGTGCTGCAAAAGCAATCGGCCTGGTTATTCCGGAACTGGCAGGCAAACTGATCGGTGCTGCTCAGCGTGTACCGACCCCGACAGGATCAACAACAATCCTGAATGCAGTTGTTGAAGGCGAAGTTACAGTAGAGCAGATCAATGCAGCAATGAAAGCAGCTGCAAATGAGTCTTATGGCTACAACGAGGATGAGATCGTATCTTCTGATATCGTTGGTATGACATATGGTTCACTCTTTGATGCTACACAGACTATGGTTCTTCCGCTTGATAACGGAACAACACAGGTTCAGGTAGTTTCCTGGTATGACAATGAAAACTCCTACACAAGCCAGATGGTTCGTACAATCAAGTACTTTGCAGAGCTTGGCTGATAGGAAGCTTCTTAAAATGACTCACGAAAGGGGTCCGGTCAATTTGGACCGGATCCCTTTTTATCGTAGAGGGACGAAGTTTCTTATACGATAAAAAGCTCCGCGAGGATCATACTGCGGCGGAGCGGAGAAGAAGTTGGCAAAAGCTTCTTTTTTCCAGTATAGTAGTAATTAGAGATATTAAATGACAAAGGGTATTCTCAAAAGGAGGAGATTACGATGCTGAATAAACTGACAGTAGACGATATTGATGTAAAAGGCAAAAGAGTACTTTGCCGCTGCGATTTTAATGTACCTTTAAAGGATGGCAAGATCACAGACGAGAACAGACTGGTTGCCTCCCTGCCGACCATCAAGAAATTGATCGCAGACGGTGGTAAGGTCATTCTTTGTTCTCACCTCGGAAAACCGAAGGGAGAGCCGAAGCCGGAACTGTCTCTGGCACCGGTTGCAGTTCGCCTGAGCGAGCTTCTCGGACAGGAAGTAAAATTTGCAGCAGATGATGAGGTGGTAGGAGAAAATGCAAAGGCAGCCGTTGCTGCAATGAAGGACGGAGATGTTGTTCTTCTTCAGAATACACGTTATCGTGCAGAGGAAACAAAAAATGGAGAAGCTTTCAGCAAGGATCTGGCTTCTCTTTGCGATGTATATGTAAATGATGCTTTTGGAACCGCTCATAGAGCACATTGTTCGAATGTCGGTGTTGCAGCTCTTGTTCCGACAGCAGCTGTCGGATATCTGATGCAGAAAGAGATCGATTTCCTTGGAAATGCAGTCGAGAATCCGGTTCGTCCTTTCGTTGCTATTCTTGGCGGTGCGAAGGTAGCAGATAAGCTGAATGTAATTTCAAACCTGCTTGAGAAGTGTGACACCCTGATCATCGGTGGTGGTATGGCTTATACCTTCCTCAAGGCTAAGGGCTATGAGATCGGAACTTCTCTCGTTGACAATGAGAAAGTTGAATACTGCGCTGAGATGATGAAGAAGGCAGAAGAACTCGGCAAGAAGCTTCTTCTTCCGATCGATACCGTTGTAACAGATTCCTTCCCGAATCCGATCGATGCGGAAATCCCTGTTGAAACAGTAGATGCAGATAAGATTCCGGCAGACAAGATGGGCATGGATATCGGACCGAAGACAAGAGAACTCTATGCAGAGGCAGTTAAAACAGCAAAAACAGTTGTTTGGAACGGACCGATGGGCGTATTCGAAAATCCGATCCTTGCAGCAGGTACAGTTGCGGTAGCACAGGCTCTTGCTGATACAGATGCAACAACCATCATCGGCGGCGGTGACAGTGCAGCGGCGGTAAACCAGCTTGGATTTGGCGACAAGATGTCCCATATTTCTACAGGCGGCGGCGCTTCCCTTGAATTCCTTGAGGGCAAGGAGCTTCCGGGCGTAGCAGCAGCAAACGATAAATAAGTTTACATAATTAGGAGAATAGATCATGAGAAGAATTGTAGCCGCAGGCAACTGGAAAATGAACAAAACACCTTCAGAGGCAGTAGAACTGATCAAGGAACTGACCCCTCTGGTAAAAAATGACGATGTGGATGTTATTTTCTGTGTACCGGCAATTGACATTATTCCTGCTGTTGAAGCAGCAAAGGGAAGCAATATCGCAATCGGTGCCGAGAACATGTATTACGAGGAGAGCGGTGCTTATACCGGAGAAATCTCTCCCAATATGCTGGTTGATGCAGGCGTAAAATATGTTATTCTCGGTCACAGCGAGAGACGCGGATATTTCGCAGAGACAGATGAAACAGTAAATAAAAAGGTATTAAAAGCCTTTGAACATGATATTACACCGATCATTTGCTGCGGAGAAAGCCTGGAGCAGAGAGAGCAGGGAATCACGATTGACTGGATCAGACAGCAGATCAAGATCGCTTTCCGGAATGTTCCGGCAGAGGATGCAAAGAAGGCCATCGTAGCTTATGAGCCGATCTGGGCGATCGGAACAGGCAAGACAGCAACTACAGAGCAGGCCCAGGAAGTTTGTGCAGCGATCCGTCTTTGCTTAGCTGAGCTTTATGGCGAGGAGACTTCGGAGGAGACCCGTATCCTTTACGGTGGATCTGTAAATGCCAAGACAGCAGCAGATCTTTTCTCACAGAAGGATATTGACGGCGGACTTGTTGGCGGCGCTTCTCTGAAGGCAGAGTTTGGACAGATCGTAAACAGATAAGACGGTTTTTCGGGTAACAGGGGTTCCTTCGGAATTCCTGTTACTTACATAGCAGACAGTAGAAGAAATAAAGAAGAGACAGATCAATGAGTAAAAAAACAACAGTGCTGATGATCCTTGATGGATTTGGCATAAATGACAGAACAGAGGGAAATGCAGTAAAGCAGGCAAATCTTCCCAATATCAGAGGCTTGCTTGAAAAATATCCCTGGCAGAAGGGTTATGCAAGCGGACTGGATGTAGGACTTCCGGACGGTCAGATGGGTAATTCCGAGGTAGGTCATATGAATATGGGCGCCGGCAGGATCGTTTATCAGGATCTGACCAGGATCACAAAGGCTATCCAGGATGGAGATTTCTTTGAAAACAAGGTTCTTCTTGATGCAATGCACCATGCAAAAGAGCAGGACAGCGCCCTTCATCTTTGGGGACTTTTATCGGATGGCGGTGTTCATTCTCACCAGGAACACCTTTATGCTTTGCTTGAGATGGCCAAAAGAGAAGGACTTTCCAAGGTTTACGTTCACTGCTTTATGGATGGACGCGATACGGCACCGACTTCCGGACTTGGCTATATCAAGGAATTAGAGGCGAAGATCTCAGAAATCGGAGTAGGAGCGATTGCCAGTGTGAGCGGCCGTTATTATGCGATGGATCGTGATAACAGATGGGATCGCGTACAGAAGGCTTATGATGCTCTGACACTCGGAGAAGGCGTAAAGGCAGAGAGCGCAGAGGCAGGCGTAGAGGCTTCCTATGCAGAGAAGGTAACAGATGAATTCATTGTTCCCTTTGTCGTTTGCAAGGATGGCCAGCCGCTGGCAAAGGTAGAAGAAAATGACAGCGTTATCTTCTATAATTTCCGTCCGGATCGGGCAAGACAGATCACCAGAGCTTTTTGCTGTGATGACTTTGACGGCTTTGAAAGACAGAAGCATCCGCATGTAAAATATGTCTGCTTTAAGGATTATGATGAGACGATTCCGAATAAGGAGATTGCCTTCGAGAAAGAAAATCTTACCAATACCTTCGGACAGTTCCTGGCAGCTCAGGGCAAAACGCAGCTTCGTCTGGCAGAAACAGAAAAATATGCGCATGTTACCTTCTTCTTTAACGGCGGCGTAGAGGAGCCGAATGAAAATGAAGATCGTATCCTGGTTCCTTCACCCAAGGTTGCGACTTATGATCTGCAGCCGGAGATGAGTGCTTATACGGTAGGAGAAAAGCTGGTTGAGGCAATTCATTCCCATAAGTACGATGTGATCATCATCAACTTCGCAAATCCGGACATGGTAGGCCATACCGGTGTGATCGAGGCGGCGATCAAAGCAGTGGAAGCGGTAGATGCCTGTGTAGGGAAAGCTGTTGAGGCTTTACTTGAGGAAGATGGTCAGATGTTCCTTTGTGCGGATCATGGCAATTGCGAGCAGATGATCGATTATGAGACAGGAGAAGCCTTTACGGCCCATACGACCAATCCGGTTCCCTTTGTCCTGATCAATTACAAAGAGGGCTATGGCCTTAAGGAAGGCGGCCGTTTGGCGGATATTGCACCGACCCTGATCGAAATGATGGGAATGGAGCAGCCAAAAGAGATGACAGGTCTTTCCCTTTTGAAAAAAATGTGATAGAATCTTACGTTGTATGCGATGTGGCGTGCCACATCGCATATCTTAGTTTAAACGAGCAATAAGCCCGAAACACTTTTCTGAGGAAGAAACAGTAAGGAGAATTGAAGATGCAGGAATTTAAACCATTCAAAGAAGGCAAAGTAAGAGAAATCTATGATAACGGTGACAGCCTGATCATGGTTGCAACAGACAGAATTTCAGCCTTTGACGTGATTCTGAAGAACCAGGTAACAGATAAGGGAGCGATCCTGACTCAGATGTCTAAATTCTGGTTTGATCTGACAAAGGACATTGTACCGAATCACATGATCTCCGTAGATACAAAGGATATGCCGGAGTTTTTCCAGCAGCCTCAGTTTGAAGGCAAGAGCATGATGTGCAAAAAGCTGACCATGCTTCCGATCGAATGTATCGTTCGCGGCTATATTTCCGGCAGCGGCTGGGCAAGCTATCAGGAAGATGGAACTGTATGCGGTATCAAGGTTCCGGAGAAGCTGGTTGAATCCCAGAAATTATCAGAAGCCCTTTATACACCGTCAACCAAAGCCGAGATCGGTGACCATGACGAGAATATCACCTATGAGCAGAGTATTGATGTTCTCGAGAAAGCCTTCCCTGGCAAGGGTCAGGAATATGCTGAAAAGTTAAGAGACTATACACTTGCTGTTTATAAGAAATGCGCTGATTATGCCTTTGAACGCGGCATCATCATTGCAGATACCAAGTTTGAATTTGGTCTGGATGAGAATGGTGAGATCATCCTTGGTGATGAGATGGTAACACCGGATTGCTCCCGTTTCTGGCCGGTAGAAGGCTATGAGCCGGGTAAGGGTCAGCCTTCCTTTGACAAGCAGTTTGTAAGAGACTGGCTGAAGGCTAATCCGGACAGTGATTATCAGCTGCCGGATGAGATCGTGGACAAGACCATCGCAAAATACAAAGAAGCATATAAGATGCTGACCGGAGAAGAGTTCGATCAGTAATCCTTATCAATTTATGAATTAACAGGTGAAAGGACAAAGTCAGAATGAGTAACGACAGATATACCAGCCCGCTTTCAGAGCGTTATGCAAGTAAGGAAATGCAGTATATTTTTTCTCCGGAAAAGAAATTCCGTACCTGGAGAAGACTCTGGATTGCACTTGCTGAGACAGAAAAAGAACTTGGTCTGAATATCACAGAGGAACAGATCGAGGAACTGAAGGCACATAAGGATGATATTAATTTCGAAGTTGCCAAGGCACGTGAAAAGGAAGTACGTCATGACGTTATGTCACACGTATATGCCTATGGTGTTCAGTGCCCGAAGGCAAAGGGAATCATTCATCTCGGAGCAACTTCCTGCTATGTTGGCGATAATACAGATATCATTCTGATGGATGAAGCGCTTGGCCTGGTTCGTAATAAACTGGTCAATGTCATTGCAAAGCTTGCTCAGTTTGCAGATGAATACAAGGAACTGCCGACACTGGCCTTTACCCATTTCCAGCCGGCTCAGCCGACAACCGTAGGTAAGAGGGCAACACTCTGGATTCAGGAATTCATGATGGATCTGGAAGATCTGGACTATGTAAAATCCACCTTAAAGCTGCTTGGTTCAAAGGGTACAACAGGTACTCAGGCAAGCTTCCTGGAGCTCTTTGACGGAGATCAGGAAACAATTGATAAGATCGATCCGATGATCGCAGAGAAGATGGGCTTCAAAGCCTGCTATCCGGTATCCGGACAGACTTATTCCAGAAAGGTAGATACCAGAGTTTTAAATGTTTTGGCAGGTATCGCCGCTTCTGCTACGAAGTTCTCAAATGACATCCGCCTTCTTCAGCATCTGAAGGAAGTGGAAGAGCCTTTTGAAAAGAATCAGATCGGTTCCTCCGCTATGGCTTATAAGAGAAATCCGATGCGAAGCGAGAGAATTGCATCTCTGTCCAGATATGTGATCGCTGACGCGATCAATCCGGCTATCACTTCCGCAACCCAGTGGTTTGAGAGAACCCTGGATGATTCCGCCAACAAGAGACTTTCCGTTCCGGAGGGATTCCTTGCAATTGACGGTATTCTGGATCTGGTACTGAATGTATCCGATGGACTGAAGGTATATGACAAGGTAATCACCAAGCATCTGATGGCAGAGCTTCCCTTTATGGCGACAGAGAATATTATGATGGATGCAGTAAAGGCAGGCGGAGATCGTCAGGAAATGCATGAGAGAATTCGTCAGCTTTCTATGGAAGCAGGAAAGCATGTCAAAGAAGAGGGCGGAGATAACAACCTTCTGGAGCTGATCGCAGCAGATCCGGCCTTCCACCTTAGCCTGGAAGAATTACAGGCTTCTATGGATCCGAAGAAGTATGTCGGACGTGCACCCCGCCAGGTAAGCAATTACCTTAGCCAGGTTGTAAATCCCCTGCTCGAGGATAATAAAGATATTATCGGTATGGAAGCAGAAATTAACGTATAAATATTGAACTTCCTGCAAAAATATGATATTCTATCATAGATTGTTGAAAGATAAAAGACTGGAGACAGAAGAGAATGATTAGAACAATTTGCTTAATCGTGCTGGTAGCACTTAGTGTTGTATTGACAGTTTTAGTATTGATGCAGGAAGGAAAGTCTGCAGGTCTCGGCTCTATCGCCGGAGCAGCGGATACATACTGGGGTAAGGTAAAAGGTCGTTCCATGGAAGGAAGACTCGTAAAGGCAACCAAGATTCTGGTTGCAGGATTCTTTATCCTCTCCATTCTGCTGAATATGGATATTTTTTAAGATACTAATCAGGAAGGCTGTCGAGTAATCGGCAGCCTTTTTCGTTATCAGAAATTCCAAGGAATTTCTGATAACGAAAAAGGAAGAAAATGCGCAGCTCGCGGCAGGGTAGTTAGGGATTGTTCCTTATCAAATGCTTAATATTCCGCTCGCGCGCTGCCGTGTGCTCGAGATCACATAGAGAGGCGATATGAATAAATCGATAAAAGAAAGAAAACAAATGGTATATGATTTCATCTGCTCGGAATTCTATGTTCCGATGAAGGTGAAGGAGCTTGCAATCATGCTGCAGGTTTCAAAAGAGGATAGACCCATTTTGGATCAGATCCTGGAGGAACTTGTGGAAGAGGGTAAGATTGCCTGCTCTAAAAGAGGCAAATATGCAAAGGCAGAGATTCAGCTGAAGGAAGGTATCTTCCTTGCAACCCGGCAGGACTTTGGCTTTATTTCCGTAGAGGGCGAGGAAGAAGATTATTTTGTTTCCGGCAAGGACTGCGGAGGAGCCTTTGACGGAGACCGGGTAAGCTTTAAGATCATACGGGCAAAGAAAGGAAAAAGAAAAGAAGCAGAGGTGGTTGCTATTCTGGAAAGGGCTATGACAGAGCTGGTCGGAAGCTACCAAAAGAGCGCCCACTTTGGCTTCCTTTTACCGGACAATACAAAATGGGATAAGGATGTTTTTATTCCGGAGGGAAAAGACCTTGGGGCTGAAGACGGACAGAAGGTTCTGGTCAAAATCCTGGATTATGGAGCAGAAGGAAAAAGTCCGGAAGGCGAAATAATCGAGGTGCTGGGAGATCCGGATGAGAAAGGCGTAGATGTACTTTGTATCGCCAAATCTTATGGCCTTCCTATGGAATTTCCCCAGAAGGTACAGACTCAGGCTTTGACCGTGGCAGCTCCGGTTTCGGAATCGGATCTTTCCTGGAGAAAGGATCTGAGAAGCCTGGATATGGTTACGATTGATGGAGAGGATTCCAAGGATCTGGATGATGCGGTATCCGTAAGTTTTGATGGAGAAAATTACCAGCTGGGCGTGCATATTGCAGATGTATCCAATTATGTGCAGGAAGGCAGTGCCTTAGACCGGGAGGCACTGAAAAGAGGAACCTCGGTTTATCTGGCGGATCGTGTGATTCCCATGCTTCCCTTTGAACTGTCCAATGGCATCTGTTCTCTGAATGCGGGAGAGGACAGACTGGCGCTCAGTTGTATGATGACGATCGATAAGAGCGGAACGATCATCGGACACGAGATCGCCGAAACGGTTATTCGGGTAAATGAAAGAATGACCTATACTTCTGTAAATAAGATCATTAGCAATCATGATCCGGAAGAAAGCAGTAAATATGAGCCTTACCTTGAGATGTTTTATCAGATGAAGGATCTGGCAGATATTCTTCGGGCGAAGAGAAAGGCAAGGGGGTCTATAGATTTTGATCTTCCGGAATCCAAGTTAATCCTGGATGAGACAGGAAAGTGCATCGGCGTAAAGGAATATGAGAGAAATGCGGCAACGAAGCTGATCGAGGATTTTATGTTGGCGGCAAATGAGACGGTTGCAGAGGATTTCTACTGGCAGGGAATTCCTTTTGTCTTCCGATGTCACGAAAAGCCCGATTTGGAAAAAATAGAGTCTCTGAAGGAGCTGATCGCCGGTTTTGGCTATGGCATGAAAACCTCTAAGAAGGAAATTCATCCCATGGAGCTGCAGAAGCTTTTGACAAAGATCATTGATACGCCGGAGGAGGCACTGATCTCAAGAATGATGCTTCGCTCCATGAAACGGGCACAGTATACGCCGGAAAACAATGGCCATTTCGGTCTGGCAGCAAGTTATTATTGCCATTTTACCTCGCCGATCAGAAGATATCCGGATCTGCAAATTCACCGTATCATAAAGGAAAGCCTGCGTGGTAAAATGACAGAAGAAAGGAATTCCCATTATCAGACGATCCTTCCGGAGGCGGCCAAAAACTGCAGTCGTTTGGAACGACGGGCAGATGAAGTCGAGAGGGAGAGCGATAAGCTGAAAAAAGCGGAGTATATGCTTTCTCAGATCGGAGGACATTTTGAAGGAATCGTTTCCGGCCTTACCAGCTGGGGAATTTATGTGGAACTGTCCAATACCGTTGAGGGAATGGTGAGAATCACCGGTCATGGCCCGGATAAGGAATATCATCTGGGAGACAAGGTGAATGTGCTTGTAATCGGAGCGGATAAGGATCTGCGGACGGTCGATTTTGAATTTGAGCAGGAGGAAGAAAAAGATGGCAAAGCGGACAGACGAAAAGCTGATCGCAAATAATAAAAAGGCATATCATGATTATTTTATAGAAGAGACTTATGAGGCCGGGATCAGCCTTTCCGGAACAGAGGTAAAATCCATGCGAAACGGAAAGTGTTCCTTGAAGGAGGCT
Source organism: Prevotella sp. CAG:279 (assembly GCA_963637505.1). GTDB lineage: Bacteria > Bacillota > Clostridia > Lachnospirales > Lachnospiraceae > RUG14243. The sequence goes on along the minus strand of CAVHNP010000010.1, from coordinate 29,949 downwards.
TATGTGCGGATTGAAAACGGAGAGGCTTTTATATATGGCATGCATATTACGCCTTATGAGCATGGCACCTTGTTTAATAAGGATCCCTTGCGGACCAGACGGCTTCTTTTACATAAATATGAGATCAATAAGCTGGCGGCCGAGGCAGCAGAGCAGGGAAAGACTCTGGTTCCTTTAAAGGTCTATTTCAGCGGAAGCTATGCCAAGGTTTTGGTTGGCGTTGCTAAAGGTAAGAAGCTTTATGACAAACGTCACGATATTGCGAAGAAGGATATGAAACGAGAAGCAGAGCGGGAATATAAGATGAATTTCCGCTAATCTGAATATTTAAGAGATATTTCATGGGAGCCGGTCTTTTCTCAAAGCGGATCTTATGATAATATATATCTGTTTCGGGCTAGTAATGGTTTCGACTGGGGAATCGAGTCGAGTGAAGCATGCCGAGGATGATGGACACCTCGTTAATCCGACATCACACAAATAAACGCTGACGAAAATCAGTATGCTTTTGCTGCCTAATCGGCAGTAAAGCGCCGCTTCTAGCGGTTTAAGCTCTGCGGATAACGCCGCTATATTCTGTAGGGTTCAAAAGTAGCGGCTGCCGGCTGTAAAGCAATTTGTTGAGAAGCAGCCCTAAGTCCTATCAGCAAACCGGAAGGAAACAGTTTGTTTATTCTCTGTCCTTCCAGGTAAGAAGATAAAATAAGCATGTAGAAGAATCGAGGACGTTTTTCAGGACAGGGGTTCGACTCCCCTCTAGTCCATATCACATCGCGATGCGATGCGAGCTACGGGGGCTCCATGCGTTCGGAGAGCGTTTAGCGTCATGCGGAGCATGATTGTAATGGAGCCTGTGTCCCGTATATATACTAAGGAGGAACTTGCCTAAGCGGGAGGATTCCTTGGTATTTAGACAGAGGTGATTATATGGCAGAAAACAAAGTCAAGTATATGCAGGATAAAGAAGACGCGATGGTCAGCAAGATCGAGAAGCTGGCAGAATCCTTCAGTGAGATCGATACAGAAGAGCTTTTCAAAGCGCTTCAGGCATTGATCGACGAAGATGAGGATGAAGAATAGAGTAAAAGTCATGCAGTATGGCGCTAGAAGAAAAAAGATAAGCAGCTTATTGGCCGCAGGGAAGAATTCAGGTAAGCTTGAATTTCTCTCTGCGGTTTTTGTTTGCTTTAGAACCATAGAGAGCTATGCCATAAAAGGCCGAGATGTTCTGCCCAGGATCAAAAACCGTTGGGAAGCCCTCAGTGCTTAGCAAGAGGCACATGGTACATGTGTCTCGAGCTTAGCACTGCTAGGAGCTTCCCTCGAGCGAGAGCGTGTTTTAGATCCGGCAGAATCATTCTCGGCCTTTATGTCTTAAATTCAAAATTTCATCAGATATCAACGCATTTCTCCGCCATCCTCCCCTTTACCTACAATAACATAACCCTTGCTCATTATATCGCCTGAGTTATAATAAAAGCATAAAGGATTCATTTTGTTTTTTAGCCTGAATCAAGTATGATTGCTATAGCAAAACGAAAGAAAATGCCTGAAATGGGTTCAGGAGAAAGAAGGAAAGATGAAAGCAAATAAATATCCGCACGTATTTCAACCGATTACAATCAGAGGACTGACTCTTAAGAATCGTCTGGAGTATTCCCCGACCGTTGTACTGAAATGTAATGCAGACGGCACCGTCGGAGAGGATATGCTGGAGTTCATGGAATGGCAGGCAAAAACCGGAGCAGGCTGGGTAACGGTCGGTGATACACCGGTCACGCATGATGACACCTCCCATTGGCTCTGTGAGATGAATGTTTGCAGCGACGACTGTATTCACGGTATGAATGCCCTGGTCGAGGTCTGTCGCAAGAACGGAGCGGAAATGTCTGCTGAGCTTGCTTATGCGGGCAGAGGAAACCGTGCACCAAAGGACGGTTCTCCGATTGCGATCGTTTCTGCGGAAAGACCTCTGAATCCGGATGACAATGTACGTACCATGAACAGACAGGATATGGACGAGATCAAGGCAGCTTATGTGGACTGTGCCCTTCGCTGCAAGCATGCCGGCTTCCGCATGGTGATGCTGCATTGCGCTCATAATAATTTCCTGGCTCAGTGGCTCTCACCGGATTCGAATGTCAGAACAGATGAATATGGCGGATCGCCGGAAAACAGAAGAAAGTTCCCTTTAGAGGTGTTGAAGGCAGTTCGTGAAGCAGTCGGAGAAGATATGGTGATCGAGCTTCGTGTTTCTGCAGAGGAGAAAATACCGGGTGGCCTGGAATTCCCGGAGTCACTTGCCTTTATGGAACTGGCACAGGAATATGTTGATATCATGCATGTTTCTCAGGGATCCATTTTCCATTTATCAGCCAGATACACGATTCCGACTTATTTCCGGACACCTCATAAGCCTTTAAATGTAGACTATGCGGCAGAGGTGAAAAAGCACCTTCATATTCCGGTTGCCGTTGTCGGAATGATCACGACTATGGAAGAAGCTGAGGAGATCATTGCATCCGGCAAGGCGGATATCGTAGCAATGGCCAAGAGCTTTATGTCTGACGGAGATATCATTCACAAATCTCTGGCAGATCAGGAAGAGGACATTCGTCCCTGTACCAGATGTGATCTCTGCGGAAATGCCAATAACTGGGGAACAGAGATGAGTTGTGCCGTAAACCCCAGATGCGGTATTCCGGGTGAGATTGAAAAGGTAAGCGAGAAGGAAGCAAAGAAGGTACTTGTGATCGGCGGCGGTCCTGCCGGTATGATGGCGGCTCAGACTCTGGTAGCCAGAGGCCACGAGGTTGTGCTCTATGAGAAAAAGGAAGTCCTTGGCGGTCTTCTGAATGATGCCTGCCTGGTACCCTTTAAGCAGCTGATGAGAGAATACCTTGACTGGGATATCCGTACCACAATGAAATGCGGAGCAAAGGTAGTTCTTGGCACCGAGGTGACAGAAGAAGTGATCGAGGCGGAGAATCTGGATGCGATCATCGTTGCGACAGGATCTGTTTATGTAAACCCGCCGATCAAGGGAATGAATTCCGCTCTGCCGGTACGGGCTGTGGATGCGAACGAGGTAGAAACAGGAGAAAAGGTTGTCGTTTGCGGCGGCGGTATTACCGGTCTGGAATGCGCCCTGGCTTTGAGCAATGAAGGCAAAAAAGTGACCGTAGTAGATATGTTGGAGAAAGAGAATTTCGTCAGTGAGATGCCGATATTCAATAAGGCAGATCTTCTTGATCAGCTGGAGCAGAATGGGGTTGAATTGATCGGCAGTCAGATGATCCAGTCTGTGGATGGCGGTGTTTATACCAAGGATGCAAAGACCGGAGAAGAGCATTTCTATGCGGCAGATTCTGTAGTAAATGCATTGGGCGTAAAGCCGGATAATGCATTGGGCTTAGCCCTTCTGGCAAAATATGGCAGTGAAAATGTGATCATGGTTGGCGATTGTACGGCAAGAGGCGGAAATTATTACCGGGCAAATCATGAAGGCTATCATGCTGCTATGAGGATTTAAGATGGATCTGATACAGCTTCGGTATTTCCAGGAAGTAGCAAAGACGGGCAATATTACAAGAGCCTCCAGAGAACTTCACGTGACGCAGCCGAATTTGAGCAAAAGCATAGCCAGACTCGAGGATGAACTCCAGGTTCCCCTCTTTTCCCACAGAAAGGGAAGAATAGAGTTGAATGATTACGGCAGGATGTTTTTATCCTCGGTCGAGCTGGCTTTTGCCCAGCTTGATACGGGAGTGCAGAGCATACGCCGTATGTATGATGTGGATCAGAACATTCTCTCTCTTGCAAGTAATATTCAGGCCTTTTTGCCGGATGTGATTCCCTATTTTATCCAGAAGCATCCGGAAATCGGAATCCGGCAGATGGACTGTAATACGGATCAGATGGTAGACCGGATTCTGGATAGGAGCGTGACGCTTGGCATTTCCTTCGAAGAAATCTCTCATGATCAGATCGTTTTTGAGAAGCTGGGAGAAAAGGAATATGTTCTTGCCGTAAATACAGACAATCCCCTTTCAAAGGAGGAAATGGTTTCCTTTACGGAACTTGCGGGAGAAGAATTTATCTGTGACCTTACCAGACTCGGTTTGGAGCACCTTCGGAAGCTTTGTGAGGAAAATGGTTTTACACCGAAGATCAGTTATGAAGTACAGAGCAGTGAGCTCCTTTATCAGCTGCTTGAAGCAAAAAGGGGAGTAGCGATCATACCGATCGGTATGGCCTGTGAAGTAGTATCGAAGCATCGGGAGCATGGTCTCAAGCTGGTAAAGATAAAAGAAAAGCTGCCGCCGGTTATTATCGGCATCGCCTATCATAAGCATTATGGAATGACAAAGGCAGCAGAATTATTTGTTGATCAGATCAGGGAATTCCTTTTGAAAGAAGAGGAACTGATAGAAAAAATGGGCTACAAAGAATAAAAGCATCTATTTGAGAATGTATTGAATGGAAAAGGAGAAAAAAGATGTTTGAAGAATTTCAGGGAAAAGTACTTTTTGTAACAGGAGCAGCATCCGGAATGGGAAGAAATGTTGCGGTTCGTTTCGGATCCTTAGGCTGCAAGGTGGCTGTAACGGCCAGAAAGCCGGAAAAGGCAGAAGAAACCGTTCGCCAGGTAAAAGAGGCTGGCGGAGAAGCAATGTATGTATATTGCGATATTTCAGATGAAGAATCCGTAAAGAATGCAATCGATGAAACGGTAAAGGCTTACGGAGCAATTGATTATGCTTTCAATAATGCCGGCTGCGGAGCAGATGGCGTAAATGTTCCTTTTGCCCCCTTAAGCGAGGTGGAAGAGAAGGATTGGCTTCGCGTAATTAATACAAATCTGACCGGAACCTTCCACTGCCTGAAATACGAACTGAAACAGATGCAGAAGCAGGGAAGCGGAGCGATTGTAAATACTTCTTCTATCGGTGGATTGAAAATGGCTCCGGCTTTTGGTGCTTATGGACCCTCCAAGGCTGGTGTAAATGCTTTGACCATGCTGGCAGCAACAGAGAACGGAAAGGCAGGCATCCGTGTGAATGCGATCTGCCCGGGACCGACAGAGGGTACCAATCTGATGGCAGATAGTGTAAGCAGCGGTAACCAGGATGTAGAATTCATGAAAGCCAATGTCATTCCGGATGGAAAGATGGGAACAACAGATAATATCGCAGATGCAGTCGTTTTCCTGATGAGTGACATGTCCAGTCATATTACCGGAGAAATGCTTCCTGTATGCGGCGGTATGCAAATGTAAGAAAAAACTCCGTGAAGAACGCACTGCGGCGAGCGAAATTGTGCCGCTAAAGTGACCTGTTGCAGATAATCCTGCAAACAGGATTCTTTATTCAAGCAGGGAGGCGAATACTCTTTTCGCCTGGGCGAGTCTGCTGTAAAACTGAGGATAAAAATCATCCGCCTGATAAGGCGTCTGGAAAAAGAGTCGGAGGACGTACATAAGAACGTCCTTACGGCTCTCTTCTGTTAAGAGAGGCGTTTTTTCTCCCAGACTTTTCGCAAAGTAGTGCCAGTCAACAACATAGTCATGATAGCTGTCAAGGTCAGGCGTATCCAGCCACTGATTCAGGCGAACCTTATAGCGGCCTTTTTTGACACATTCATTTACCTGAAGAAAATACTTGTAGTTGTGATCTTCATAGTAACGCCCCATGGGAAAGAGTCGGCAGATGCCCGGCCGAAAGGAATGAATGCTGCAGCGGCCTTCGGCATTTAAGAAAGAACAGGCTGATCTTCCCTTTCCCGTGGCTGTCATTTTCATTTTGGGCAGAATCAGACCGTCTGCTCTGGCCAGTTCAATTTCCTGATCCAGCATATCTTCAAAAGAACGCTGCAGTCCGGTCTGGAGACGATAGAGATCCATGGGATCCAGCATAAGCGCTTCCATATCATGGCAGCAGTCGCTGCAGCCTTCACAGTCATTGCAGCCAAGCTTTACCATGTCTGACGTTTCATAAAAACGTCCGTCTGAAATGTCATTGATATCTGTATTGCGAATCATAGTATGTTACCTGCCTAGCACATTTTTATACTTTATCAATATAGCAAAGGGAAGGTGGAAGAACAATAGAGAAAGCTGCTATAATCGAAAAGAATGAAAAGAGGAAAACAGATAAATAAGCAGATAAGTCAAGGTCGATAGAAGAGAGTGAAATTGATCAAATGTCTGTAGCAGGGCTGAAAAGGAGAAAAAATGCTGAGAGCACAATATATATATCACAGTGGTTTTTACGTTGAGACAGATCATAAGATATTACTTTTTGACTGGTATAAGGGGAAGCTTCCGAAACTTCCTGAGGATAAAGCAATCTACGTTTTTGTATCTCATTTTCATGGAGATCATTACGGAAACTGTATCTGGTCACTTCCGCAGGAGAGAACAAGCTATATCCTGGATCGGAAGGTGAATCCGGGTTTTTCCAGAAAAAAGAAAATAGAAGAGGGGAAAATAAAAGCTCATATGCTAAGCGCACATAAGCATTACTCTATAGAAGGAGTGGAGATCGATACCCTCTTTTCCACAGATGAAGGGCTGGCTTTTTCTGTAAAGGTGGATGGGTACAGAATTTATCATGCCGGAGATCTCAACATCTGGTATTGGGAAGATGAACCAATGGAAGATAATAAATGGCAGCAGGGCAGCTATCAGAAGGAGATGGAGTATCTGAAGCAGTCCCTGGGCGGAGAAGAGATTGATCTAGCTTTTCTGCCTCTTGATCCGAGACTGGAAAAGCATGCTGCGGATGGCTTCCTTTCCTTCATGAGGCAGATTCCCTGTAAAAAGGTATTTCCCATGCATTATTGGGGGAAAAGGGAAAAGGCACTGGATTATACCAAAGATGCAGAATTTGATTTCTGCAGAGATAAGATAGTATGGGAGAAAGCATCGCTGTAAGCACAAAAAGAGGGTGTCACACGAACTACGTTCGCGTGACACCCTCTTTATCATCATTCTGATACAGAAAATGTCTTTGCAGTTGAAAGAATTATTTCTGCGGAGCCGGACGATACGGTTTAACCGGTTTCTGAGCGAACGGGTTAACGTTCTTGCCTTCCTCAACGCCCTTGAACCACTCTGCAGCTTTTTTCGGCATGCTGAGCCAGCTTTCTGCTGTCTGCGGCTGCTGCATATCTGTTGTAGCATATCTCCAGTCATTTACACGGCTGATGTACTTCTCATCCTGCTGAGCGGAGTTCTCATCACCAAGATCGCCTGCAGCGATACGAAGCAGAGAGCCATACTGCTCACTAACAGTGTGAAGCTTCAGATCCTCAACGAAGAGTTTCTTCAGAGGTCTCTTAGCAAGGTTGGACATGATAGTTCTGTTCTCGTACGGCATTGTCTTCCACATACGAGCGATCTCCCATGCACGATCCATAAGCTTATCTTTTTCTACTACCTCAGAGATAGCACCATGCTGAAGCATATCCTGAGCTGTGAACTGACGTGTTGTTGTCATGTAGTAGTTACCAAGCTTTGTTCCGAAATAGTGCTGAGCCATCAGACCCATAGCATCACCAGGTACAAGACCACCCTGTGCGTGCGGAACTTCCATAACTGTATCATCAGCGCAGATTGTTACGTCGCAAAGGAAAGCAGAATCCCAGTGGAATCCCGGTCCCGGGATAGCACCGATTGTCGGTACATCCAGATCGAATACCATGTTCTTGATGAGGTTTGTGTCATCAAAGTACTGGTGCTGGAAACGCTCTGTCGGAAGCTCTGAATAGGTCTCCCATCCGTTTGCATCAGACTCGATCATCCATGTATCACCGATATGTGTGAAGATGATGATCTCGTTCTTGAAGTCAAGAGAAAGAATTCTTGTCAGCTGTGAACATGCACGGTGTGACATTCCTGAATGATGCATCGGGCCATCATTTGTCTTCCATGTAACCTGAAGGATACCATCCTCACGATAAAGGTCTGCAAAATCCTTGAACCACTCCTTGTATTCATCAAGCTGCGGTAATTTGACATAATCTGCCATTGGTTTTCCCATAGTAATTTACCTCCTTGTAATTACTTATAAATACTTACTGGTAACATTATAAAGTAATTGTCCGGAATAAGTAACAAATCATTTTCTTATTAACAATATCTGGTTGTCAATAAAGGGGCCAAGTGGTATGATTCGAATAGATATTTAGGCATTTTCAACAAAAAGAATAGGAGATTGTTAATGTTATATCGACAGATACAGATTTTTCTCGAAGTTGCAAACTGTTTGAATTTTACGAGAGCTGCGGAAAATCTCTATATGACCCAGCAGGCGGTCACAAAACAGATCGCGGCATTGGAAAAAGAAATCGGCGTTCCTCTTTTTTACAGAACCACCAGGACGGTGGCCCTGACAGAGACCGGTCAGATTCTGAGGGACGATTTTACAGATATTAATCGCAGGATTGAAACCAGTATAGAAAAGGTAAGGGGTCTGGAAAAAGGAAAAAGAAAATCCATGGCTATCGGTTTTTTGAGCTGCCTTTCCAGAGAAGATTATATCGTTCCGATCATGGAAATGCTGGATCGGGAATTTCCGGACTATTTTTTTGACACCCATCTTTTGGATTTCGTGGAACTGAGAAATGAGATCCACGACAAGGTGTTGGATTTGTGTATTACCTCCTCCAATGACTGGATGTTCTGGCGGGATACGAGAGCAAGGGTGCTGTGTGATCTTCCCTATAAGGTTGTTTTTTCGCGGAAGCTTCCTCTGGCCATGAAGCAGCATTTTTCGATCGATGATCTTAAGGATTACGATCAGGTGGTTCTGCCGGATAAAAATCTGGTAGCGGGGGCAGTAGACTGGGCAAGAAAAATCCCCTGCCGGGTTTTGATCCATGCACCGGATGTAAGAACCATGCAGGTTCGGACGGAAAGTGGACAGGGCTTTGCGATCATGCCCAGATCCTTTGAAGGCTATAATTCAGAAAAACTGACCTTCCGGTCTTTGCCCTATGAGGATGCAAAGGCACAGGTTGTATGCATCTGCAGAGAGAATGCAGATGAAAAGATACAGACGATCATGAATATGATCGGAGATAAATATAATAAGAAGAGATAAAGGAAAAGAAAATGAATCAGTTAATGGAATTGTGGAGACAGCTGTCGGACATTTCTTTTTGGGAAAGCCTGCTTGAAAGCTTTCGTTCTTTTGGCCCGCTTGCCCCTATTATACTGGCTGCTTTAGAATCTGTTATTCCGCCGATCCCTCTGGTTGGAATCGTTGCCTTAAATATAGTAGCCTATGGGGCGTTTTTTGGTGCGGTCTATTCCTGGATCGGAACCATCATCGGTTGTACCTTTATGTTTTTTTTCTGGAGATTTGTTTTTCAAAAGCTGGTAACAAGAGAGGGAAAAAAACATGAGTGGATTCAAAAAGGAAAGAAGTGGGTGGAGAATGTTAATGCGCCGGCTCTCTTTTTGCTGGCTATGATGCCTTTTACCCCCTCTTTCTTCCTCAATTTTGCCTTCGGTGTTTCGGATTACGGGGCAAAAAAATATTTGTCCATTCTCTATCCGGCAAAGATGATCATGATTTCTCTTTTGGCCTTGTTGGGAGAAAGTGCGAAAAAAGCCTTTTCCAATCCTCTTTTTATCCTGCTGGTGGTCCTTCTCTTTTTACTTTTGTATTACTCTTCAAAGTATATCAGTAAGAAGTATGACAGCAAATGACAGAAAAATATGTGAATTGGCAGAATGAGCAAAAAAATATGAAAAAACTTGGCAAAATTGTTGAAAAATACTGAAAATACATTGAAGTCTAATTTAAAAAAAGGTATCATGAATATAACGATTTATGAGGTAAAAGGAGTGACCTTATGGCAAATACAAAAACGAGCCTGAAAGAGCAGCTCTCGCTCTTTCATGGCGGTGAAAACTATGAATCTTACCGCATTTTTGGTGCACACAGGAAAAAGGTTCGGAACAAGGAAGGCGTTGAATTCCGTGTCTGGGCACCGAATGCAAAGGCGGTATCCGTAGTAGGTGATTTTAACAACTGGGATCCGGCAGTATCGCCGATGAAGAGAACAGAGGATGGCTGCTATGAACTCTTCCTTCCGGAACTGGAAGAATTTATGAATTACAAATATGCAGTTCTGCAGCAGGATGATGTGCTCAAGTTCAAAGCAGATCCCTTTGCTTTCCATTCAGAAACGAATGGTGCAACGGCATCAAAGCTTTATTTCCCGGAGGGAAAGTTTAAATGGTCAGATGATAAATGGCTTGAAAAGAGAGCGGAAGGCTCATTTATCAACAAACCGATGAATATTTACGAGGTTCATCTCGGTTCCTGGAGACGCTATGAAGATGGCAACGTGTACGATTATAAAAAGATAGCGATGGAACTGATTCCTTATGTAAAGAAGATGGGCTATACCCATATTGAACTGATGCCGATCACGGAATATCCCTACGATGGATCCTGGGGCTATCAGGCGACGGGATATTATTCGGTAACCAGCAGATTCGGAACACCGGATCAGTTCGCTTACCTGGTGAACAAGGCACATCGTGCCGGCTTGGGTGTGATTCTGGATTGGGTTCCGGCTCATTTCCCCAAGGATGATTTTGCTTTGGCATCCTTTGATGGCAGCTGTCTTTATGAGGATCCGAATCCGCAGAGAAGAGAACACAAGGGATGGGGAACCATGGCCTTCGATTTTGGTAAGGCAGAGGTACAGTCCTTCCTGGTTTCTTCCGCAATGATGTTCCTTAAGGAATATCATATTGACGGCCTTCGTGTGGACGCGGTTGCCGCCATGCTTTATCTGGACTATGACAGAGAAGAGGGTGAGTGGAGTCCGAATAAGGAAGGCGGCAGAGAGAATATCGAAGCAAGAGCTTTCCTACAGAAACTAAACCATGCGGTTGGTACCCAGGTTCCGGGTGCCCTTATGATCGCAGAGGAGTCAACGGCCTGGCCTCTTGTTACCCAGCCGCCTAAGCTTGGAGGACTCGGTTTCCATATGAAATGGAATATGGGTTGGATGAATGACAGTCTTTCCTATATCAAGACGGATCCTTATTTCAGAAAGTTCCAGCATGAGAAGCTGACTTTCCCTCTTGTATATGCTTTTTCGGAGAATTATGTGCTTCCGATTTCGCACGATGAGGTGGTGCACGGGAAGGGCTCTTTGCTGAACAAGATGCCGGGAGAGTACGATCAGAAGTTCGCAGGTCTTCGTGGTTTCATTATGTTTATGTTGTCCATGCCGGGTAAGAAATTGCTCTTTATGGGATCGGAATTCGGACAGTTTATCGAATGGAATTTTGCCCAGCAGTTAGACTGGCTTCTGCTTGAATACGATAAGCATAGAATGACTCAGGAATATGTCAGCGATGCCAACCATTTCTATCTGAAGCACAGAGAGATGTGGGAGCAGGATAACGGTTGGGATGGCTTCCAGTGGATTAATGCGGATGACAGGGAAAAGAATATCATTTCCTATCGCAGAATTGCCAAGAATGGCAGGGAATTGATCTTTGTGATCAACTTTGCACCGGTTCAGAGAGATAACTACTGGGTGGATGTACCCAAGAAAAAGAAATACAAAGAGATCTTTAATTCCGATGATGTCAAATACGGAGGAAGCGGAGTTCATAATGAAGGAGATCTGAAGCCTGTTCCGAATGAGGATGAGGGACAGCACATCGAGATCACATTGCCGCCTTTGGGAGCGGTTGTAATCCGCTAAGGGATATGGAAACTTAATATAGGCATAAAAATGAAAAAGTTCAATTTTGTTTAGTGCATAAAAAGGGAGCGGTCACGGAAAAGACCGCGAAGGAGGAGAAATGCCAAAAGGAAAAGAGTGTGTAGCAATGCTGCTGGCCGGAGGCCAGGGCAGTAGGCTTTATCCGCTTACCAAGGGAGTGGCGAAGCCGGCAGTTGCGTTCGGGGGTAAGTACAGGATCATTGACTTTCCGCTGTCAAACTGTATCAATTCATCCATTGATACGGTAGGTGTACTGACACAGTATCAGCCCTTGGAATTAAATGATTATATCGGAAACGGTGAGCCTTGGGATCTGGATCGTAATCATGGCGGTGCCCATGTTCTTCCGCCTTATCAGAAGACAGAAGGATCTGACTGGTTTAAGGGAACAGCCAATGCGATTTATCAGAATCTGCATTTCATCGAAAAATATCAGGCAGAATATGTTCTGATCCTTTCCGGTGATCACATTTATAAGATGGATTACAACAAGATGCTTCAGCAGCATAAGGAGAAGAATGCAGATTGTACGATCGCAGTCATGGATGTGCCGCTCGAGGAAGCATCCCGTTTCGGTATTATGACGGCAGATGAGAATGGCAGGATTACAGACTTTACGGAAAAACCGGCTCATCCGACCAGTACCAAGGCCTCCATGGGAATCTATATCTTCAGTTATGATGTAATGAAGAAATACCTGCAGGCGGATGAGGCGGATCCGAATTCTGAGAATGATTTCGGTAAAAATGTCATTCCGGCTATGCTGAATGACGGATGCGGTATGTATACCTATGAATTCAGCGGATATTGGAAGGATGTAGGAACCCTTTCTTCTCTTTGGGAAGCCAATATGGATCTTCTGAAGAAGGACAATGAGCTGGATCTTGCGGACAGCAGATGGAAGATTTATTACAGACATTCCCTGAAGCATCCCCAGTATACGGGTGCTTATGCAAAGATCAGACATTCCATTATTGCGGAAGGCTGCGAGATTGAGGGAAGCGTGGAAGATTCCGTCCTCTTCTCCGGTGTTAAGGTTGAAAAAGGTGCCAAAGTAAAAGACAGCGTTATTTTCCCCAATTGTGTGGTGAAGGCAGACGCCAGTGTGGAATATACCATCATAGATTATGATGTAGTTGTGGATAAGGGAGCTAAGGTTGGCGGACCGAAGACAGAAAATGAAGGAAAAATAACCGTTATCGCAGAGAAGAATCTGATAGGCGAGGGCGCTCAGGTAGAGCCGGGTGCAGTGATCGAGGCTGATGTTCAGCCGGCAGAAGAGGAGGTGTAATCATGAAAACAGCAGGAATTATTTTTTCAAATATTCATGATCAGGAACTTCCGGAGTTGACAAAACTGCGTACGATCGCTTCCGTACCCGTTGCAGCCAGATACAGACTGATCGATTTCGCTCTTTCAGGACTTTCAAATGCAGGTATTGAGGAGATTGGTATCATCACCAAATCCAAATATCACAGCCTGGTTCAGCATGTCGGTGCAGGTAAGCCCTGGGATCTGGATCGTAAGCATGGCGGTGTGACGATCATTTCTCCTTTCGTAGAGGCAGGGTCAGGTGCTCTTTATACGAACCGTCTGGAAGCACTTCAGAATTCCGTTGGCTATGTAGAGAGCCTGAAATGCGAAGACGTGATCGTTATTGATTCTGATCTGCTCGCTAATATTCCTTATGACGAGATCATTGCCCAGCATAAGGAAAGCGGAGCAGATATTACCGCAGTATATAAACAAATCAATTTCAAACGTAAGAGAGAAAATTATAATCTTGAATTTTCCGTTGGAGAAGACGGAACCTTAGAGCAGATCAAGGTTCATAATGAACTGAAGGGTAACATGAATTTCGGAATGAACATTTATGTGATCAAGAGAAGTGTTCTTCTGGATATGATCCATGATTCCCTGGTTTATGGCTATAAGAGTTTCTCCAGAGAGATTCTTCCTTACTATCTCAAGAGAGTAAATGTGAAGACCTACGAATTTAAGGGATTTTTATATGCAGCCTGCTCCTTAGAGGATTATTTCGAAGCAAATATGTACATCCTCGATGACAAAGTACGTCACGAACTCTTTGAGCAGAGCGGAAGATCGATCTATACCCAGGTAAGGGATTCGGCTCCGACCGTTTACGGAGAGACCGCAGAGGTTACCAATTCCCTGATCGGAGATGGCTGTGTGATCGAAGGAAAAGTTGAAAATTCCGTCATTTTCCGAGGAGTCAGAATTGACGAAGGAGCTGTGGTTAGAAATAGTATCGTTATGCAGGATACGATTATCGAAGCCGGAACAGATTTGAATTACATTGTGACAGAGAAGAACGTAGTTGTCAGAAAAGGCAAGACAATTGCCGGCTGTGAGGGCTATCCCTTCTTTGTTCCTTTCGGATCCGTGTTATAATGGTGGAAAGCAAGGGCCCGGCTTTTGTCGGGCTCTCGTTATGCTTTGCAAGAGCTTACTCTATGTGAAGCTGAACTTCCCATGTGAATGAGGGGAAAAGGAGGAAGAAATCGTGGCAACAAAGAGAAGAGGAACAACGGGAAAGTCTGCCGCAGAAAAGACAGCAGAGAAGAAGATCGAGACCACAGAAGAAAAAGTAACAGCAACAACAGAAGCGGAAGCAGATGTGAAGAAAGAAGAGACAGCAAAGCCGGCCGCTAAGGCAGCAGAGCCGGCAAAGAAAGCTGTGGCAAAGGAAGCAAAGCCGGCTGATACAAAGGCAGCAGAACCGGCAAAAGCGCCTGCAAAGAAAGCTGCAGCAAAGGCAGAAGAGTCGGTGAAGAAAGCTACAGCAAAGGCAGAAGAGCCGGTGAAGAAAGCTACAGCAAAGGCAGAAGAGCCGAAAAAGGTGGAAGAAGCAGTCAAGACAGCAGAACCAGCTAAGGCGGAAGAAGTTGCTAAGGCTACAGAGGAGACTGTAAAAGCGCCGGCTAAGAAGCCGGCAGCAAAGAAGGCTGCAAGCAAGAAAGCTGTAGCCAAGACAGCAGAGCCGAAGAAGGCAGAAGAGCCGGTTAAGGCAGAAGAGCCGAAGAAAGTAGAAGAACCAGCTAAGGTAGAAGAGCCGATTAAGACGGAAAAGCCAGACAAGCCAGAAGAACCAAAGAAAGTCGAAGAAGTCAAAAAGCCGGAGAAGAAAAAACTCCTTTTTGTTTCTCCGGAGGTACAGCCTTTTGCAGGAACAGGCGGACTGGGTGAGGTGGCAGGCTCCCTGCCGGTTGCCTTAGCCAGAAAGCATAAACTGGATGTGACCGTGATCCTGCCCTACTATCGTGACATTCCTCAGGAATGGAAGGAACAGTGCAGTTTTGTAAAATGGTTCTATGTCAATGTGGCATGGAGAAGCCAGTACTGCGGTATTTTTGAACTGAAAAGAAACGGTGTCAGATACCTCTTTGTAGATAATGAGTATTACTTCGGCAGGGAAGGACTCTATGGCTATTATGACGATGGCGAGAGATATGCCTTCTTCTGTAAGGCGGTAATGGAGTCTATGCATCAGCTGGATTATTATCCGGATCTGGTTCATGCAAATGACTGGCAGACAGCTCTGGTTCCGATCTATAATACCTGTGTTTATCATTATGGATTTAAGAGTATTTTCACGATCCACAATATTGCTTATCAGGGACAGTATGATCTGGCAATTCTGGGAGATGTCTTCGATCTTCCGCCGGAGGCAGGTGCTTATGTAGAATACCATGGATGTATTAATCTCATGAAGGGTGCGATCGAGGCGTCGAATATCGTGTCCACAGTCAGCCCCAGCTATGCAGAGGAGCTGCAGAATGGATTCTATTCCGAAGGAATGGAGGATATTATCCGAAGGAATTCCTTTAAGCTTCGCGGTATCCTGAACGGTATTAATACCACTGTTTATGATCCGGAAAAGGATCCGGAGATCGCAGAGAACTTCTCCGCAAAGGATTTGTCCGGAAAGACCCAGGATAAGCTGATGCTGCAGAGTCTTGTCGGACTGCCTCAGGATCCGGATACGCCTGTTCTGGCCATTATTTCCAGACTGGTTAACCATAAGGGCATGTCCATGATCCGCGATATTATGGAAAATCTCCTGCAGGAGAGAATGCAGCTGGTTGTACTTGGTGTTGGTGATATTCAGTACGAAGAATATTTCAGATATCTGCAGGGGCGTTACCCGGAGAAGGTATCCGCCAATATCATGTTTAACGGAGGCCTTTCTCACAGAATTTATGCAGGTGCCGATATTTTCCTTATGCCATCTATCTCCGAGCCCTGTGGCCTGGCGCAGATGATCTCCAGTCGCTACGGAACCGTTCCGGTTGTAAGAGAAACCGGCGGCCTGAAGGATTCTATCCATGACTGCAGCTTAGGAGAGGGCAACGGATTTACCTTCTCAGGCACGGATGCTTATCAGTTAGAGGATGCGGTAAGACGCGCCCTGGCCTTATATTGGAAGAAGGAAGACTGGACCGCACTGCAGAAATATATCATGAATATTGACTTCAGCTGGAGAAAATCAGCCAGTGAATATGAGGATATGTACCATTCTTTGATTGAGTTTTAAGGCTTTTGCAGCTTGTAGAAAGTTGCAATAAATACTTTAATGTGATAAAATCTTGACAATTTAAGCGGTCTTTTTATGGGGTCGCAATACAAAATCATAGGCATTTCCACCCGGTTGATTTTATCATCGGGTGGAAAAGTGTTGTATTGAAGGAGAGGTTTTTAAAATGGCGAAAGCAATGACGATGCGTGAAGTGGACGAACGTATTTCTGAGGTTCTTTCACGTAATTTTTCGGTTTCGATTGACAAGGCTGACAAGCACCAGATGTATATCGCAACGGTGATTTCTGTCAGAGATCAGCTTTTGGAAAAGAGAAAAGAATTCCGTAATCTGGTAAATGAAAAGCAGGGTAAGAGGGTTTATTATCTTTGCATGGAATTCCTTCTGGGAAGGTCTCTCAAAAATAATCTTTATAATCTGGGGGAAACAGAGACCTACAGAAAGGTTCTGAAAAAGCATGGTTATGATCTGGATGATATCTATGAAGAAGAATCCGATGCCGGACTTGGCAATGGCGGTCTGGGAAGACTGGCAGCCTGCTTCATGGATTCCCTTGCATCAGGCGGATATCCGGGCATGGGATATACCCTTCGTTACGAATACGGTCTTTTCCAGCAGAAGATTGTTGATGGCTGGCAGGTAGAGCTTCCGGACAACTGGCTTCCCGGAGGAGAGGCATGGCTGACACCGAGGGGAGACAGGATTTACGAAGTAAAATTCGGTGGTAAGATCGAGGAAGTCTGGACAGAAGAAGGCTGCAAGATCGAGCATACAGACTATGATACCGTAGAAGCCCTTGCTTACGATATGATGGTATCCGGTGTAGGCAATAAGTCTGTAACAGCCCTTCGTACCTGGAAACCGCGTCAGAGCAATGAATTTAACATGGAAATGTTCTCAAACGGCCTTTACATGCAGGCGGTTGAGAAGAGTGTAAACGCAGATCTGATCGGTAAGGTTCTTTATCCGGCAGATAATACACCGGATGGTAAGATGCTTCGTCTCCAGCAGCAGTATTTCCTTTGCTCAGCATCCGCCCAGGATATGATCAGAAGACATCTTGATAATTACGGAAGTCTGGATAACTTTGCAGAGAAGGTTTCCATTCACATCAACGATACACATCCGGCTATGGTAATTCCGGAATTGATGCGTATCTTCATGGATGAGTATGGATATTCCTGGGAAGATGCTTATTATATTGTTTCCAATACGGTTTCCTATACCAATCATACGGTTATGGCAGAGGCGCTCGAGGTTTGGTCTGAGGATCTGATCAGAAGACTGATCCCCCGTGTACATCAGATCATGGTTGAGCTGAACAGAAGGTTCTGTGAGCATATCTGGTCCAAAAATGAAGGGGACTGGGAGAAGTGTGAGAGAATGGCAATTCTTTCCCATGGTATGGCTCGTATGGCGAACCTCAGTATCATCGGTTCACATACCGTAAACGGTGTATCCAAGATGCATTCTGAGATCCTCAAGCACGATGTATTTAAGGATTTCTATGAGGATGCACCTGATAAATTCACCAATGTTACCAACGGTATCGCTTACAGAAGATGGCTTTGCCAGGCGAATCCGAAACTGTCCGCACTTCTGGATGAGACCATCGGCACAGAATACCGCAAAAAAGGCGATAAGCTGATCAACTTCCTTGAGTATGCAGAGGATACTACTGTTCTGGATCGCATCGGAGAGATCAAGAAGGAGAATAAGGTTGATTTTGCAGACTATCTCCTGAAGACAGAGGATGTAAAGGTAGATCCGGAGTCTATCTTCGATGTACAGGTAAAACGTCTGCATGAATATAAGAGACAGCTCTTAAATGCACTCCATATTGCTTCTCTTTACATCCAGATCAAGGATGGTACAAAGAAGGATATGAAGCCGCAGACCTTTATCTTCGGTGCAAAGGCAGCTCCCGGCTATGATATGGCCAAGAAGATCATCCGTATGATCGTTTGCCTCGGAAAAGAGATCGAGCAGGATCCGGTAGCAAGCAAGAAGCTGAAGATCGTCTTCCTCGAAAACTATCGTGTTACCATGGCAGAGCATATTATGCCGGCAGCAGATATTTCCGAGCAGATCTCTCTGGCAGGTAAGGAAGCTTCCGGTACCGGTAATATGAAGCTGATGATCAACGGTGCCCTGACCATCGGTACCCTTGACGGTGCAAATAAGGAAATGAGAGAAGAGCTTGGCGATGAGAACATTTACATCTTCGGTATGAAGGAAGATGAGGTAAATGCACTCAATGCAAGCGGCTATGATCCTTTCACTTTCTACAATAACAATGACATTTTGAAGAGAAGTGTTGATCTTTTAAATGGAATGATCGGTGGCTATGATCTTTCCGAAATTTATCGTTATCTCTTAAACGGTTCTCAGGCAGATCCTTACATGTGCCTTGCTGATTTTGACAGCTATGCTGCAGTACATGAGCAGATCCTGACAGATTACGATAAAACAAGAATATGGAACAGAAAGGCCCTTTGCAATATCGCACATGCAAGCTACTTTACAGCTGATCGTGCTATCGATGAATATGCAAAGAATATCTGGAAGATTAAGAAATTCTGATATGAAAAGCGTTATTGTTGCCGACGGACGGCATTACGGAAATAAAATATCATGTATTCAGAAAGGGGCAGGGATAACCTTGCTCCTTTTTGTTCCGCGTAAAAGTGCGGTTACGGAGCTTAGTCTCTTCCTGCATAAGGACGGAGAAAAGGAAGAAAAAAGAGTGGAACTGTCCTGGGAGGGACTGGAGGGAGACTGTGATCTTTTCTCCTGTGACTTTCCGCAGGAGCTGCCGATCGGACTCTACTGGTATCGCTTTGAGGCGGAGTCCGGTTACGAGACCCTGCATTCTACTCTGGAAGGTGGAAGAGTCAGCTTCAGCAAGGATCCTGCCAGAAATAATCCTCTTCAGCTTACGGTATATGAGAGAAAGTATCAGGAGCCGGCCTTTTTGGAGGGCGGTCTCTTTTACCATGTATTCGTAGATCGTTTCTATCGGGGAAAGGATGCGAGAATCCCGGCACTAGAGCAGAAGGAAAAACCGGATGAGATTCAGGAGCCTGGAGCAGGCAAGGAAGGAACGAAGGGGACAAATTCTATTTCAGAGACAGAAATAGAACTTTCCACTGTAGAGGAAGAGATGAGCCTTTCTGCTGCAGAGGAGATGACCCTTCTTTGTAAGTCCGATCCTGTAAAATCCCGCTATCATCTTCGCAAAAAGGATGAATGGTTTGATAACTACAAGGAAAGAAGTCTTGTTTTAAGAGATGATTGGGGCGGCGAGCCTGTTTGGCAGCCGGACCTGCACCAGGAGATTCTGAATAATGATTTCTTTGGAGGAAATCTTGCAGGAATCCGGGAGAAGATTCCTTATTTCAAGGAGCTGGGAGTCACCTGCCTTTATCTTTCTCCGATTTTTGAGGCTTATTCCTCTCATAAGTATGACACCGGAGATTACAATAAGATCGATACCCTTTTTGGAGATGAGAAGGAGTTCTCCCTGCTTTGTAAGGAAGCAAAAAAGGCCGGAATTGCAGTCATGTTGGATGGTGTCTTTAATCATACCGGAGCAGATTCCATCTATTTCAACAAGTATGGAAGTTATGATTCAAACGGAGCCTGGAATTCAGCAGAGAGTTCCTACAGGAAATGGTTCCAGTTTGGAGAAAATAACAGCTATCTGAGCTGGTGGGGGATCGAAACCCTTCCGACCCTTGCCAAAAACTGCCCGGAGGAGCAGGCATATTTATTCGGAGAAAATGGCATTATCCGCAAATGGATTCGTCTTGGCGCATCTGGCTGGAGACTGGATGTGGTGGATGAGCTTCCGGGTGACTTCCTAAAAGAGCTGGTTAAGGCAGCAAAAAGCGCAAAAGAGGATGCCGTGGTTCTGGGTGAGGTCTGGGAAGATGCATCCAATAAGATCGCCTATGGTGTCAGAAGAGAGTATTTTCAGGGAGAAGAACTAGATTCTGTTATGAATTATCCCTGGAAGGATGCCGTGATCTCTTACCTTCGGGACAGAAATGCCCGGGGCCTGGCAGACCGGGTAGATCAGATCTGCCATAATTATCCCAAGGAAGTCCTCAGCTGTCTGATGAATCCACTGGGAACCCATGATTCCATGCGTATCCTGACAGCCTTAGGTGCCCAGAGCCTGGAAGAAATGTCCAGAGAGAGAAAGTCCAGATCTTTTCTGGGCGAGGGCGAATATGTAAAGGCCTACCGACTCTTAAAGATGGCAAGCCTCATGCAGATGATGCTGCCGGGCGTTCCCTGTATTTATTACGGGGATGAAGCAGGAATGGAGGGCTACAACGATCCCTTTAACAGACGCTGTTATCCCTGGGGAAGGGAAGATCAGCAGCTCTTATCCTGGTATCATGCCCTTACAGCCATCAGGAAAAAACACCGCCGTTTTTTTGCACAGACAGACTGTCGGGTTCTGACGAGCGAAGAGGGACTCTTCGGCTTTATGAGAAAGGGTCTTGACAGGGCAAGAGGAAGCAAAGGAGAAAAAGAACACATACTGCTAACTTATGTAAATCGAGATAAGAGAGACCGCTATGTGCAGATCTATGAGGAAAATTACCTTTCTTATGGCGGAAAAGAATGGAAAAGTCTTCTTCTTGGTCAGACCGAAGAAGAAATCTATCTGGGCGAGATCGAAAGAGTGGATGAGGGTCTGTTGGAAATCCGCATTCCGGCTGACTATGGCTATGTTCTGCTCTGGAAATAAAAAGCAATATTGACACATCCTATTGAATTGTGCACAATCAGAAATAAGATTGTATACAATTCAATAGTGCTTTTAGGAGGAAAATTATGAGCGTGATTACATTAAATAAAGATAATTTTGAAGAAGAAGTATTAAAGTCAGACCTGCCGGTTCTGGTTGATTTTTGGGCAGTTTGGTGCGGTCCCTGCAAGATGATCTCTCCGATCGTAGATGAGATCGCAGAGGAGGCAGAAGGCTTTAAGGTAGGAAAGGTAGACTGCGACAGCAATGAAGAACTTTGCATGGCTTACGGCGTTTCTTCCATTCCGACCCTTCTTGTTTTCAAAGATGGCAAGATGGTAAATAAATCTGTCGGCGCCATTCCAAAAGAGAGCATTCTGAAGCTTCTGGAACTTTAATAACGATAACAGAATAGAAAAGTAGTTTACATAACCTGGCGCAGACGGAGCCTCCCGTAAGCGGGGGTCTGCTTTACCGTAGACAGAGCCTCCTGCAGCGGGATTCCTTTAATGAGCCGGGGTGAAATCGCATACAGAAAAAGGAGGAAAGATGTACGATATTATCATAGTCGGGGCAGGGACAGCCGGTCTTAGTGCGGCCATTTACGGTCTTCGGGCAGGCAAGAAGGTTCTCCTTTTTGAAGAAAATATGTATGGAGGCCGGATTGTTAATGCGGCCCACATTGTAAATTATCCTGCCATAAAAGAGATCAACGGTTTCGATTTTGCAACGAGCTTATATGAGCAGGCAATGGCTCTGGGAGCGGAACTGAAAATGGAAGCGGTTACCTCTGTTGAGAATGGGGAAAGCTACAAGCTTGTTCAGACAGCGGCAGCTTCTTATCAGGCCAAAACGGTGATTCTTGCCACCGGTTCCAAAAATAAGCCTCTTGGCTTGGAGCATGAGCTGGAATGGATCGGTTCCGGTGTATCCTATTGCGCAACCTGTGACGGCATGTTTTACAGAAAGAAAGAGGTTGCTGTAGCAGGCGGCGGAAACATTGCCCTAGAAGATGCGATCTTTCTGGCTGATTATTGCAGTAAGGTCTATCTCATTTACAAAGGCAGCAGTTTCCCGAACATGGATCGGCAGCTGGAGCTTTTAAAAGCAAAAGGGAATGTCGTTTTTCTTATGCAAAGCAGGATCACCCGCCTTTTGGGAGAAGATCACCTGGAAGGTTTGGAGATAGAAAAAATTACGACAAAGGAAAAACAGGAACTGAAACTTTCCGGTCTTTTTGTTGCAGTCGGGGAAGAACCTTCCAACAGCAGGTTTTCCAACCTGGTTGATCTAAACCAGGAAGGCTATATCGTAGCAGAAGAAGACGGAAAGACAAGAACAGAGGGAATTTATGCTGCGGGGGACTGCAGGATGAAAAAGCT
This sequence comes from Prevotella sp. CAG:279, assembly GCA_963637505.1. Classification (GTDB taxonomy): domain Bacteria; phylum Bacillota; class Clostridia; order Lachnospirales; family Lachnospiraceae; genus RUG14243. Next base: position 7,489 of record CAVHNP010000010.1, on the reverse strand, counting down.
GCGTCAGCTTGTGACGGCAGCTTCTGATGGAGCAAATGCAGCCATCTGCGCCTGTGACTATATCAATGAAAGGAAGGACTGAAGAAAAGCCTGCCGCTTGACGCAAATTTGTAAACAATTTACAATATTGAAGAGATAGCTGTTCGATACAAATCTTCATAGAGAAAGAGGTTTCCAGCATGAAATGCCCTTATTGCGGATGCGATGATACGCGTGTAATCGATTCAAGACCGGCTGAGGATAACAATTCTATCCGCCGCAGAAGAGTCTGCGATGAATGCAACAAAAGATTTACAACCTATGAGAAGGTTGAGACGATTCCCCTGATCGTTATTAAGAAGGATAACAACAGGGAACAGTTTGACCGCTCTAAGATAGAGGCCGGTGTGCTTTTGGCCTGCCATAAGAGACCGATCAGTGCCAAGCAGATCAATCAGCTGGTGGATGATGTGGAAACAGATGTATTCAGTCTGGATGCAAAGGAGATCCCCAGTTCTAAGATCGGCGAGATCGTAATGAAGCATATCAAGGGAATGGATCAGGTCGCTTATGTTCGATTTGCATCTGTTTATCGTGAATTTAAGGATGTAAACACCTTTATGGAGGAGCTGAAGAGCCTTCTGGACAAGTAATATGATGAAATGGACGAATCTTTTTCCGGATGAAACAGCAGCTTCATCCTACGAAATAGACTACAATAAATTATATAAAGATGGCTTCAGGGGTATTATCTATGATATTGATAATACCCTTGTTGCGCATGATGCACCTGCGAATGAGAAGGCAATCGCACTTCTTCACAGGGTGCAGGAAATGGGATTCAAGGTCTGCCTTCTGTCGAATAATAAGCATCCGAGGGTGGATCTTTTCAATGAAAAAATCGGAGCCTATACGGTTTGCGAGGCCGGAAAGCCCTGGCGGACAGGTTATCTGAAAGCAATGGAGATCATGGGGACGGATCCTTCCGATACGATCATGATCGGGGATCAGATCCTGACAGATATGTGGGGAGCAAACAGAACAGGAGTCCCCTGCATCATGGTGAAGAAACTTTACCGGAAGGAGGCCTTTCAGGTCCTGCTGAAAAGAATTCCGGAAGCAATAGTTATGTTAACCTATCATCTTGCTCTTATCCTGGGCTGGAATGGCAAAAAGCGTCAGGAGAAAAAGAGAAAATAGAAAGCGAGGGAAGCAGAGCATGTCAGTAGAAAAGATATTGGAAGAAAAGGAACTGGACGCGATCCTGGTAACAGATGAATATAATTTTCATTATCTGAGCGGATTTGCGGGAGAAGGCCTTCTGATCCTGGATCGGGAGAATAAATATCTGGTGACAGACAGCAGATATACGATTGCGGCAAAGGAATTTGCCGGACCGAGGGGCTTTGAAATCTGTGAGTACGGAGGGGGAAAACCCCTGATGCGATGGGTCAGAAATCTTACTTTGGATAAAGGACATCAGCTGATCGGTTTTGAAGATCAGCATATGGTGGTCAGCGAGATTGCTCAGTATGTGAAGCTTTTACCCACTCTGGAATGGAAACCGCTTGGTGGGGCACTGGAGCTTTTACGTCAGGTAAAGAGTCCGGAAGAATTAGAAAAACTTCGAATCGCCGAATCGATCGGAGACAAGGCATTTACAGCTATCCTTCCCAAGATCAAAGCCGGTATGACAGAGTTGGAGCTTGCTGCGGAAATAGAATATGCCATGAAGAAAAACGGGGCAGAGGGCTTCAGCTTTGATACTATTGTTGCTTCCGGATTGAACAGTGCGAAGCCCCATCATAAGCCTTCCACGAAAAAGCTGGAAGAGGGCGACTTCATTACGATGGATTTTGGCTGTATTTATCAAGGCTACTGCTCAGATATGACCCGTACAGTTGTTTTGGGCAAGGCAAGCGAGGAACAGAAAAAGGTTTATCAGACGGTTCTTGCGGCTCAGCTGACCGGTCTGGAGAAGATAAAGGCCGGTCTTTTGGGATCCTGGGTGGATGAGGCTGCCAGAAAGGTGATCGCTGATGCGGGCTATGGTCAGTATTTCGGCCATAGCCTGGGACATAGTGTCGGCTTATATATTCACGAGAGTCCCAATCTGTCTCCGAGCGAGAAAACGGTTTTAAAGCCCGGTATGATCGAGACAGTGGAACCCGGTATTTATATCGAAGGTTTCGGCGGTGTCAGAATAGAGGACATGGTGATCGTTACAGAGGACGGATGCGAGAATCTGACCCATTCACCCAAGGAACTGATCGAGATAGCGCTTTAATCGCTTTGATCCGACTTATGCCTGCAGTAAGGGAGTGGATATCATATGAAAAAATTACTTTTTATCATAAATATGAGATCGGGAAAGGGACAGATGATCCATCATGCTCTGCCTGTGATCGACCGCTTTATTAAGTATGGCTATGAAGTAAGAGTACATATTACCCAGGGAGAGAGGGATGCGACAAGACTGGTTGCCAAAGAAGGAGCAGAATACGATCTGCTGGGAATCAGCGGAGGAGACGGCACCTTGAATGAAGTCGTGTCCGGCTTGAGAAAGGGGAATCTTAATATACCGATGATCTATCTGCCGGCCGGTTCGACCAATGATTTTGCCAGATCCCTTGCAATTTCATCCGATCCTTACCAAGCCCTGAAGTCCTGCATGGAAGGAAAGGCCTTTCCCTGTGATGTCGGATCCTTCTTTGCGGCAGGAGACGGAAAGGATGGAAGGGACTTTCACCGAAATTTTGTCTATGTGGCAGCCTTCGGTGCCTTTACCGAGGTTTCCTATGATACACCCCAGAATCTGAAGAATACCTTCGGGCATTCAGCTTATATCATGAGAGCCCTGCAGAGCATTCCTAAGATCAAGCCCATGCATCTGCAGATCGAATACGGAAAAGAGCAGATAGAAGGGGAATTCTTATATGGTATGATCACGAATTCTCATTCTGTCGGGGGACTGATCAAGCTGGAAAGCGAAAGGATTTCTCTGAGCGACGGCCTTTTTGAGGTTACTCTGATCATGAATCCGAACAATCCTTCAGAGCTGACCCAGATGCTGATCGATCTGGCCCAGCAAAATGAAAACAGCACGAAATTTATCTACAGACTGCAGACAGATCGGATCCGGATCCGGTCAGAGGAGAGGGTTCCCTGGACCCTGGATGGTGAAAACGGGGGAGAACATAAGGAAGTTACCCTGGAGAATAGACATCATGGCATTACCATTCTTGTTCCGGAAGAGGAAGCCATGCGACTGGAAGAGAGAGAAGAAAATACAAAGGAATTTGTGAAAGAAGAATTGGAGGAGCAAAATGAAACTGGCGATCGGAAATGATCATGCAGCGGTAGATCTGAAAAAGGAGATCATGGATTATCTTCTTGAGAAGGGAATCGAGGTCATTAATTTCGGAACGGATTCTTATGACAGCTGTAATTATGCAGAATACGGAGAAAAGGTTGCAAAATGTGTTGCTTCCGGAGAGGCGGACGGAGGGGTCCTGATCTGCGGAACCGGCATCGGAATTTCCATGGCAGCCAATAAGGTAAAAGGAATTCGGGCTGCGGTTTGCTCGGAACCGACCAGTGCCAGATTGACCAAACAGCATAATAATGCGAATATCATTGCCTTTGGTGCCCGTATTGTCGGTGCAGAGGTGGCAAAGGAGATTGTGGATGCCTGGCTGAATACCGAATTTGAAGGTGGCCGTCATCAGAAAAGAATCGATATGATCGCAGAGATTGAAGAAAAGGGAAGCTGCCTGGAGTAAAGAGAGGGCATCTTTCGAAAAATATCACGGAAAACATAGGATAAAGACGAAAATTTTTGTGTAAAATTGAGCGAAATCAAGGAAAAACGCTTGTCAGTGACCTAAAATATGTTATAATTTTAACGAATAAAGTTAGTAGGTTTTTTGTAAGGCTGCAGACAGTCTGCAGCAGGATGAAGTAGCGCCGGTAGAAGCATGACCGGCAAAAGAGAGGGGAGTAAAATAGTGAAAGTAGTACAATTTACCGAAACCGTACTGCGTGATGCCAATCAGTCCCTGATGGCGACAAGGCTTCCGTATGACAAGTTCGAGCCGATCCTTGAGACCATGGATAAGGCTGGATACTATTCCGTTGAGTGCTGGGGTGGAGCAACATTCGATACCTGCCTCCGCTATCTGAATGAGGATCCTTGGGAAAGGCTTCGCAAGATTCGCGCAAAGATGCCGAATACAAAGCTGCAGATGCTTTTAAGAGGCCAGAATCTGCTTGGTTATAAGCATTATCCGGATGATGTGGTACGTGCTTTCGTCCGCAAATCCGTTGAAAACGGTATCGATATCATCAGAATTTTCGATGCCCTGAATGACATGAGAAATATTCAGGTAGCAGTCGATGAGACCATTAAGGCCGGAGCCATTGCTTCCGGTGCGATCAGTTACACAACATCTCCTGTTCATACCCTGGAGAATTACGTTGAACTGGTAAAAGAAATGAAATCCATGGGCTGCGAGTCTATTTGTATTAAGGACATGGCAGGTGTTATGACACCGGTCGAGGCCTATGATCTTGTAAGCGCGATCAAGGATGCTCTTCCTGATATGCCGCTGATTCTCCATACACATTGTACAACAGGCATGGCCTATATGACAGTTACGAAGGCTCTGGAAGCAGGCGCAGATATCATCGATTCTGCAACATCCAGCTTCTCAGGCGGAACCTCCCAGCCGGCAACAGAGACCTTAAGAGAAGCCTTTACCGGACTTGGCTATGAAACAAGCCTGGATAAGGACGTGATCAAAGAAGTAAACGATTTCTTCAAACCGATCAGAGATGAATACCTGGCAGCAGGCACCTTGAAGGCAAAGGCTCTTGTAACAGAAACAGATGCTCTGAATTACAAGGTTCCGGGAGGAATGCTCTCCAATATGATGGCAAATCTCGAGGATATGCATGCCCTTGACAGAATGGAAGAGGCTCTGATCGAGATCCCGAAGGTACGTGAGGATATGGGATATCCGCCTCTGGTTACCCCGCTTTCCCAGATGGTCGGCAACCAGGCCGTTACCAATGTCCTGATGGGAGAACGTTATAAGGGTGTATCCAACGAGATCAAGGCTTATCTTCGCGGTGAGTACGGCAAGGCACCGGGCCCGATCAATGAAGAAGTTAGAAAGAAGATCCTCGGAGACGAAAAGCCGATCGAGGGACGTTTTGCAGATACCTTAGCCCCCGGACTTGAAAAGGGTAAGGAAGAGATCGGCGATCTCGCCAGATCCGAAGAAGATGTTCTTTCCTATATTGCTTTCCCGCAGCAGGCAGAAGCCTTCTTCAAGAAACGCAAAGAGGAAGAAGAAAAGGTTGTGAAATACACGATCAAGCGCGAAGACTAAGGAGGCAATGAATGGATAATTTATTTGAACTTTTTCATTCAGATATTTCACTCGGTGAAGGCCTGATCTATGCGGTAATCGGTTATCTCATGGTCTTCCTTATGCTTCTTCTCCTGATCGTAGTGATCAAGGTTATGGCTGCGGTGGTTAATAAAGCAGCTGCAAATACCAAAGCGCTTCCGGAGAAAACAGAAGCGAAGAGTGTGGAAGCAGCGAAGCCTGCAGCAGCACCGGCACCGGGCACGGCAGGTGAGCTTACCTTGATCGATGTATCTGACAGGGATGCGGCAATGATCATGGCGATTGTAGCAGATACCGTTGGAAAGCCGATTAATGAGCTTCGATTCAAGTCGATCAGGGAGGTCAAAGAAGATGAGTAAGTATATCGTTACATTAAATAATAAAACATACGAAGTAGAAGTTGAAAATGGAGAGGCAATGCTGGTCGATGAATATGAAAGCTACGCACCGGCTCCTGCAGCACCGGCTCCGGCCGTGGCAGCAGCACCTGTAGCAGCTGCCCCCACACCTGCACCGGCAGCTGCAGTAAGCCTGGCAGCAGGAGAGACTGTTGCGGCACCTCTTCCCGGTAATATCATCGATGTAAAGGTAGCACAGGGTGCTTCCGTCAAAGCAGGCGATGTAATTATTATTCTTGAAGCAATGAAGATGGAAAACGAGATCGTTGCACCAAAGGATGGTACAATTGCACAGATTGTAGTTTCCAAGGGAACTACGGTTGATACAGACGATCCTCTCTTCGTGATCAGTTAAGGAGGCGTATTTATGGTACTTGTAATGGAAAAAGTAAGTACGCTTTTTACAAGCTCCGGTTTTGCCGCTTTCTTTGCAGAGGGCGGATGGAAGTCCCTGATCATGATCGGAGTTGCATGTGTACTTTTATATCTGGGTATAGTAAAACAGTTCGAACCCCTGCTTTTGATCGGTATTGCCTTTGGTATGCTGCTCACAAACCTTCCGGGTTCAGATCTTTATCATCCGGAATTATGGGATATGTTTATCCAGGGAGATATCGGTTACGGAACGATCATGCATGACGGAGGATTCCTTGATATCCTTTATATGGGCGTCAAATCAGGCCTCTATCCGTCCCTGATCTTCCTTGGAATCGGTGCGATGACAGACTTCGGCCCTCTTCTTTCTTCACCGGTTTCATTGATCCTCGGATCCGCTGCCCAGCTGGGCGTTTATATGGCTTTTATCCTTGCGATCATGCTTGGATTCAAGGGAAATGCAGCAGCTTCTATCGGTATTATCGGTGGAGCTGACGGACCGACAGCGATTTTCCTGACTACAAAGCTGGCACCGGAACTCTTAGGACCGATTGCGATCGCGGCCTACTCCTATATGGCCTTGATTCCTTTGATCCAGCCGCCTCTGATGAAACTGCTGACAACAGAAAAAGAACGTCAGACAGAAATGAAGCAGGCAAGAGTTGTATCCAAGACAGAAAAGATCGTTTTCCCGATCGTTGTTTCTATCTTTGTTATTCTTCTTCTGCCGAGTACAGCACCCTTGATCGGCTGCTTGATGCTTGGCAACCTCTTCCGTGAGTGCGGTGTAACAGAGAGACTGTCAGATACAGCACAGAATGCCCTGATGAATATTGTTACCATCTTCCTGGGCATCAGCGTTGGTGCAACAACCGTTGCAGCAAACTTCCTGACCTTCCAGACGATCGCAATTATCGTTCTCGGCTTAACCGCTTTCTGCTTCTCAACAGTCGGAGGCCTTCTCTTTGGTAAGGTTCTCTATGTTGTAACAGGCGGAAAGGTAAATCCGCTGATCGGTTCCGCAGGTGTATCCGCAGTACCGATGGCAGCCAGAGTTTCCCAGACGGTCGGACAGAAATACAATCCGAAGAACTTCCTTCTCATGCATGCCATGGGACCGAATGTTGCCGGTGTAATCGGTTCTGCCGTAGCGGCAGGATTCCTGCTGGCAGTATTTGGTTAAGGTTGAATTCTTTCAATACAATAACAAAAGGGCTTTTCCATGAGGAAAAGCCTTTTTTATCGGATAAGCAGAATTATAGATGGCGATGCCATAAAAGGCTGAGATGTTCTGCCTAGGATCAAAAACCGTTGAAAAACCCC
>CAVHNP010000009.1:0-45769 GCA_963637505.1 Prevotella sp. CAG:279 | reverse complement strand
CCGGGCGGATTCGGGACTTGCACCCGTTAGAAACGTGCGCCGCCAGGCACACCACCGCAAAAAGGAGCTTTCCCCGTGGAAAAGCTCCTTTTTTGCTTATAGCACAACACATGTTGATAGCTTATCTCAGCCAAAAAAGCCGAGATGTTCTGCCCAGGATCAAAAACCGTTGGGACTCCGGCGCCATTTTAAATCGTGCTTTACACGATGGCGCCTCGCGTGCATCGCATCGCTAAAGCGATACGATATAGAGCGAGAGCGTGTTTTAGATCCGGCAGGATCATTCTCAGCCTTTTATAGCATAACTATCTATCGTTCTCTATTAAATGTCCTCTTAGGCCATCTGTCCAACTGCCTTCTTCTGCAGTCCCTTCTGAATCAGACAACCGCCAGCAATCAGTACAAGACCGGCAACATCTGTCATCAGAGCCGGATCGATCAGAAGCAGACCGCCAAGCGCCAGCATAATCCTTGTAGCTACCGGCATCTTCACCATAAGATATCCCTCCAGGGCTGCTGCCAGTCCGAATACACCGATCAGAGATGTGATGAAAATCTGGACTACGCTGAGTGCTGTCGTATCGATCAGCAGCATGGACGGGTTAAAGCAGAATACATAGGGTACGATAAATACCGCAACCGCCAGCTTCGATGCCGTAAAGGCCGTCTTCATCGGATTCGACTTGGCTATCGCCGAACCGGCATAAGCTGCCAGAGCAACCGGCGGTGTGATATCCGCTACGATACCAAAGTAGAATACAAAGAAGTGTGCTGCCAGAGTCGGAACACCCATACGAACCAGAATCGGCGCACAGGTTGCTGCCATAATACAGTAGTTTGCTGTGGTCGGAACACCCATACCAAGTACGATACAGCAAAGCATTGTCAGAAGCAGAGCGATGATCAGTCTTCCGTTTGCCAGAGCAATGATCGCATTGATCAGCTCATTTGCAAGACCGGTCATGGTAATACAACCGGAAATGATACCTGCCACACCACAAGCTGCCGCTACCGTGATCGCACTGCGGCCACCTGCTTCTAAGGCATCAATACATTTTGTAAGAGAAATACGATTCTCCTTGTCGAACAAGCTAACAACAATAGACAGGATGATCGCATAACTTGCTGCCTTCTGCATGGTCATAAAGTTTCCTGATACCCATAGAACCAGCATAACCAAAGGAAGAAGAAGATAAATCTTTTTGATCAGGATCTTAAAAATCGGAAGCTCTTCCTTCGGGATACCTGACAGACCAAGTTTCTTTGCTTCCAGATGTACAGAAATGAAAATTCCGGTAAAGTAAAGGATCGCAGGTAAAATCGCACGTACAATAATGTTGGAATAGGGCACACCTACAAAGTCTGCCATAAGGAAGGCTGCTGCACCCATGATCGGCGGCATGATCTGTCCACCTGTTGAGGAAGCCGCTTCTACCGCACCTGCGAATTCCGGCTTATATCCCGTATCCTTCATCATCGGGATTGTAACGGAACCGGTTGTTACGGTATTACCTACGGAAGAACCGGATACCATACCGCAAAGGGCAGAGCTGATAACCGCTACCTTCGCAGGTCCGCCTGCATATTTACCGGCTACACAGTTTGCCAGCTGGATAAAGAAGTTCGAAATACCTGTTCGTTCCAAAAATGCTCCAAAGATAATAAAGACTACTATATATTTGGAGCATACATTTACTGGGGTGGAGAAAATGCCCTCCTTCGTATAGAAGAGATTTCGTACGAGATATCTCACTCGTCCGAAAAATTCCGGATTGGTAAGTCCGACTGTTAAAGCATAAACCAGGAAAAATCCTGCAACCACAAGGATCGGAATACCAACACATCGTCTGGTCAGCTCAATAAGAGCTGCGATACCGACAATACCGATCACGATCTGATAAGGCTCAAATCTGGTTCCCTGATTGATGATCTGATTGGCATTAAAGGTAAAGTAGAGAAATGATGCCGTACCTAAGATCATAAAGATAATATCCGAGATCGGCATATAATTTTCTCTGGTATCACCCTTCTTGGCCGGATAGGTTAAAAATCCCATCAGGACGATCAGACCTAAGAAGGAAGTCAGACGAATTTCCTCGAGAAAGGTTGCAAATAAAGTAACGTAAATACACCAGAGAGAAAAAAGTACCAAAATGATACGAATTGCCATTTTGTATTTACCGGTCCAAATACGAATATTTGACTCTCTGTCATATTTTTTCATGATGGAGTCTACATCTGCCTCGGCATCTGACTGGGAAGCCGTATTCTCTGCAGGAGATGTATCCACCTTTTTGTTTAGATATTTACTCATACGCTTTATTCCCCTTTCGTGTCAACTGTGATGCCATGCTCCTTATAGTAACGAGCTGCTCCTTCATGGAAAGGAACTGTCATTCCTTCCGTTGCATTTTCAAGAGATAATTCTTCACCCTTGGCATTTTCTTTTTCAATATCCTCTGTGTGATCAAAGATCGCTGCTGTCAGCTCATATGCTGTCTCATCATCCATGGAGGCCGATACGATTACCGTTGCTTTTACCGTAACGGTCTGAACCGCTTCATCCTGACCCGGATAGGTTCCGGCAGGAATCTCATAAGAAGTATAGTATTTGCAATTATTAAGAATGCTGTCTCTTGTTTCACCATCGATATTGACAAGGTATACGCCATTGGTAGTTGCCAGCTCTGTGATCGCCGTGGTAGGTGCTCCTGCTACAACAAAGGCGGCATCGATTTTGCCATCCTTCATGGACTCCTTACTATCCTCAAAGGACTGATACTGAGGTTTGATATCATCAATGGTAAGTCCTGCTGCATTCAGCACGTCAATGGCATTAAAGTATACGCCGGATCCTGCTGCACCGATCGATACGCTCTTTCCTTTCAGATCCTCAACACTCTTGATATCCGGATCCATTGTAAAGAGCTGTACTGTCTCTGCATAAAGGCCTCCCAGCACTCTGAAATCGTGGGTTGCTCCGTCTGTCTCGAATGCTCTTACGCCATCCCATGCATAAGCCATAACATCTGACTGAACAAAACCAAGCTGATAGTCTCCATCCTGAATGGACTGGACGTTTACCTTGGAACCACCGGTCGATACTGCCGTAACCTTTGCATCAGAATAATTGGTCATGTACTGGGCAATTACACCACCATAAGAATAATAGGTGCCGGCTGTACCACCAGTGCCGAACATCAAGCGTTCTTTTTTGCTGGAACATCCGCTCAGAAGACTGCATGTTAAAGCAAGCAAAAGGCAATATGCCAAAAGCCTGCCCAGTCTTTTTCCTTTTTTTCTGCCCTTAAAAATCATAGGCTTTCTCCTCCCTTATTTTCATATTTATGCATAATTATACCAAAAAATTTATAAAATTCCACTATCTTATGCAATTGCGGTATTGAAGAAGTCAATTAAAAACGATACAATGGTTTATATTGCACGCTTTGAAGGCGAATTCAAAGCAAAAAATATCAAATACACATATTTGGAGGATATAAGATGTCAAATCGCAAATACCCTGTTATCACGATCAGTAGAGAATTTGGTGCAGGTGGACGCAGTATTGCCAAATCCGTTTCCGAACAGCTCGGAATCCCCTACTATGACAGGGATTTTGTAAAACAAACTTCTGCCGAAAGCGGTTACTCCGTTGAAGATATCGAACGTGAAGGCGAAGCTCTGAGCCGTAAAAGTAAGTTTCTTGATGAGATCCTGAATAATACTGCCAGCTACCACAGCTCTCACGACGCCATCTATGATGCACAGAAGGAACTGGTATTAAAGCTTGCTCAGAACGACTGTATTCTGGTTGGCCGTTGTTCCAATATTATTCTGCAGGAAGCCGGTATTCCCAGCCTGGACGTTTTCCTCTATGCCGATCAGGAATCCCGTATCGCTCATATCATCGAGCTGGGCTTAAACGGCGACGAGGATCCCAAAAAGTGCCTGCTCAAAACAGACAGTCTGAGAGATACCTACTATAAAACCTATACTAAGCATGTTCTGGGTGACTATCATGATTACGATCTGATCCTGAATACAGACGTTGTCGGATACGACAGATGTGCAGACTTAATTGTAGAACTTGCAAGGAAATATGAAAATCAGTAATATTGCTTAAGCATTAACGAAACAGCTCCAGGGAAATCCCCGGAGCTGTTTTTGTGAAGAGCTATGTCCTATAACCCTTTTCTGAACTATAATTTACATACATTGATCGGAATAACCTGCCGCATTGCAGATCATGATTTCTCTTTCCTTGCATTTGTCTGTTGCAATATGATCGATTCCGGTAAAGGCAACGGAAAGCATTTTCAAACTATCTGCACTTTCTACTACTTCTGCAGGATAGGGATTATTCGCAATCATGACAATATCACATCCCTTGCTGCGGGCAGCTAATTCCTCCGGATCTGTCGTTTTTGTATCGTAATAGACAAATTCATGTCCTTTTTCGATAAAAGGAGCGGAAAGCTCTTCAATCAGTTCTTCTGTTACTCCAATTGGCTCTAATAATGCAATTTTCATTTTCTTTTCCTTTTTGCAAAAAGGCCATCGGGTTTACCCGATGGCCTTCTCATAAGTAATGCAGGAAAAGGGACTTGAACCCTCACGATCTTAACGACCACAGGCACCTGAAGCCTGCGCGTCTGCCAATTCCGCCATTCCTGCATTTGTTTTGCTGTCGTACTCGCGACTGCTCTAATATATTACCTCGATTCTATATGGATGTCAACACCTTTTTTATATTTATTTTTCAAACCCTTTATTCTTGCCGTATTTGTTTTCGGTATTACCGTCGGAAAACTCGTTGAGAAAATCGAAAGATTTCTCAACGAGAACGACGATTTAGATAATATCATTGGTTACAGTTTCTGACAAGCCTTATTTTTTATACCGCCAGTCCTATCCGCCTCGGTACTTTTATACCGCCATTCCCGGGAAAAGCAGGCACATTAGGATCACCGCGAGCATGCCGTAGAAAATATAAAGCACGGTTGTACGGAAAATCGGTCCGTATCCCTCCTTATGAGTCAGGCCGCAGGTCATCAGAGCTGAAATAACTGCTGCATTGATCGGAATTGTATCCAGGATCGATACTGCAAAGCAGGAGATTCTATGCATCGCTGCCGCTGAAATGTTGATCTGATCCAGAAGCGGCATAAAGATACCTGCGGAGAGCTGAATGCCTGTAACTGCATTTCCGGCAAGAAATCCGGTAAAGGAAGCAGAAAGAGCAAAACTCAGATACGGGGAAATATTGATTGCCAAAGCCGTAAAGGCGGCACTCAAAAAGGCAAAACCGGCCGTCGCCTGAATGACATTTGCCAGACCCTGCTGAAAAGCCATCGGAATAAAGGTCGCACTTCCCGCTGTAACACCGGCACCGTAAATATCCATATAAGCCTTCCGCTTATTTCCCTTTTTCCCGATATAGCCATAGAGAGTAATGGATGCGACAATTGCGCCGGCTAAAAGAGCAATTACAACATCAATATGAAAGATCATATTTAAAACTGCTACGATCAGCAAGGGAACAATGGACAAAAGGAAGGGCGGCAGACTCTGCTTTTCTTCTTTTGATACAGCTACTTCCTCACTCTTCTGTCCCGGTCCCATACCCGGAACCAGAGGAACCGGTGTATAATGCTCGCCTTCTTTTTCTGCCTTTTTCAGTGCTCTGTAAATATAGAGACAGTCACAGATCAAAATAACGATCACACCAACCATGCCCGGAACAAAAGCCGCTGTTGTACTTGTTCCAAAAAACATAGCTGCCAAGATATTTCCATTGGTAAGGGGTGTACCCGGACAACATACTGCCGTTGTAACCCCGGCAAAAAGAACGGCCGGAATCAGCCTTCTCGGCATGTCATGTTCCTCAAAAAGCTCAATACCGATCGGCATCAAGGTGAAAATACAGACAAAGGCATCCAGACCGCCGAAGCCGAAAATGATCGCAATCAGCATAAATACGTAAGCGGTCAGAAGCTTTTGGGAAAATTCACTCTTTCCTTTTTCTACAAAGACTTTTGTCAGGGTATCAGATATCGACTTTGCTGCACCTGTTCTTAAGATCAGCTGTCCGAAAAGATTTGCTGCCAGAAATTTCAGCAGAAACATGGTTACAGCCGATGAAACACCGGTCAGCAGGGTGGATGGCTCCGCCATCGGACCGGAGCCTGTTCCGATGATCGTCTCCACCAGCGGCAGGCCTTCCAAAACTGCCACAAGGATCGCCGCGATAATAAAACTAAGTGTTGGATTCATCCCCTTATAAACAACAAAAATGACAAATGCCAAAGGGATCAGTAATAGTAATAACTGAAGCATTTTTTCCTCCTTTTCTCCCCTATGGGATTCCCCTCTTATTTTCGTCCTCACTTCCCGGACGCATCTACTTTGTGCTATCAGTTTAAATCCCGGCACCTATGTCGTCAAATTCATAATATTTCGTGCTTGCATGACTTTTCCGAATATGTTATCCTGATTCAAAGCAAAAAAGATAGAAAAGATCAAGAAAAGAGGAGAAATCCTATGGAAATTACACAGCTTCACTATTTCAAAACAGCGGCAAGGTTTGAAAGCTTTACCAAGGCTGCAGAAGAGCTGCATATTACCCAGTCCGCCCTCTCCCGTTCCATCGCCCAGCTGGAATCCGATATCGGTATTCAACTCTTTGAGCGAAAACGGGGCGGCCATATCACCTTGAATAAAGACGGTCTCTTTTTTCTTCATCATGTCACAGAGATATTAAACACCCTGGAAAACACCGTCTCTGCCGTAAAGGAAATGAGCGGTTTGGAACAGGGCATCATCGACATCGCTGTAACAGAAGCGGTTTTTGTCAAAAATGTCATTCTTGATTTTATGAAAGACTATCCCGATATCAGGCTTACCTGCCGGCTTCAGTCTTCCGAGCAGATCAGGCAGAGTCTTGATGACGGAAGCCTGAATTTTGCCATCTGTGATGAAAGGATCTATGGTGAAGAACTGCAATGGCAGCATCTTTTTACCGATCATCTGACAGTTATGCTTCCGGAGGATCATCCTCTGAAGAATCGTTTCTCTCTCCGCCTGGAGGAATTAAAGGAGGAGCATTTCATCATCAGTAATATCGGCTATGATATGGAAAGTAAGATCGTTCAGCTTTGTAAAAGAGCCGGCTTTTCTCCCTACATTGTTTATGAAGGAACCGGAGAGGATCTCTGCGGCCAGCTTGTTTCCCAGGGAACCGGCATCATGATCACGCCCTATTCCATCTCAGCCAGTCTGCATTATTTAAACAAGCAGCTTCCGATTCAGGGCGGAATCCCCTTAAACGAATCTTATGCGACTAATGAGATCGGTATTATTACAAAAAAAGGACAATTCCAATCCCAGGCCGCGGAAGCACTTTCCGAAAAAATCCGTGAACACTTTCAGTCCCTGCCTCCCTACAGCGGAGTTTAAGAATCATTTTGGCACATGGATCAATCTTGCCTTATAGAGTCGATCCATGTGCCTTTCTTTTTACAATCTCAATCCGATTTCTGATCCAATGGTCAGATCCAGTCTCATTTTGTCTGCGAGAGGCTTTGGCTTTTCGCATCTCTTATTCATCTATTTCATAGCTATATGTCAAAATACGAATTTGACGAATAGGATTTCTGTCTCTTATACTGATAGCAAAGCAAATAACCAGAAAAAATATGTTCACGGTACTTTTTGGCTGACCACGATACTTTTTTACCTGCTTGAAAGGTCCAAAGCAGTTCCGGTCAGGTCAAAAAGAATCCACTTAACGTTAGGGAGGTAAAAGAATGGTTAAAATAATGGATGCCAGACGGGTTTTGATCTTATATGCAACCATGACAAGAAATACCCAGAAGGTTGCGGAATGGTTTAAAGAGACCTTTGAAGAATATGGCTG
Organism: Prevotella sp. CAG:279; assembly: GCA_963637505.1. Taxonomy (GTDB): domain Bacteria; phylum Bacillota; class Clostridia; order Lachnospirales; family Lachnospiraceae; genus RUG14243. Next base: position 37,851 of record CAVHNP010000009.1, on the reverse strand, counting down.
GAAATGCAACTTCGTTCGCATCGCAGCCAACACCAAATGGGACGAGCTTCAGGACGATCTTTACTTTGATGATTATGATATGGTCTGCCTGGGTTCCCCGATCGTCGGAGGAAATGTTCTCAAGCCCCTCGTTAATGTATTGAGCTATGGTGGTGGCGGAGGACTGGAAAAAGAAGTTCAGCATAATCTGGATGCGAAAAAGGATGATGCTGCCGCTCCGCCTGCAAGACTCCAGGTAGAATGGAGAAAAGAGCATGCCCCCTCTCCCGGAATGCCGAACCACAAGGGACACCGTCCTTACGGTATTGTCTTCACCACTTACGGCGGAGGCTTCTTCGGGCCGGATGAGGCAACAGCTTCTCTCGAGCAGATGAAGCTTTATCTAAAGCTCAACAATGTGGATGTGATCGGCCGTTTCTCCTGTGCCGGAAAGGAAACCGGTCCTGCCGGCTATCCTCTTGGTGTGAAACCGAAAAAAGACTTTATCCCGGGTAAGAAGCTGGACGGACCGGATGCTGATGTCTGCGATGCTGTCATGTACAGGATGGGCGACGGTTCCCTCGTTCCCGGCTCCTACTTCTTTCATTATGACTGCGATTCCAAGCCGGGACCTCGCGAAGAAGCCAGGGCAAAGGCCTTTATCGCTGACATTGTGGAATGCTATTTCATGACCTATGATGGGGTGCCGAATCCGCCTTTATCAGAATTCACATCTCTTTCTTGATTCTTAAAGCCCCTCGTCACAATCCCTAGTGACGAGGGGCTTGGTCTGTTTAGTCGGTTATCTAGTAGGTTATCGGACAAAATGTGTTGATTACCGATCTCAACTGCAAGGGCTAAGAATGATTCTGCCGAATCTAAAACACGCTCTCGCTCTATATCGTATCGTTTTAGCGATGCGATGCATGCGAGGGGCCATCCTTCGACTCCACCATGATCAGTATTCCCTCCGAAAAGCTAATCCTTCCTCTCTCCTTCTCCAGCTGGTTGCTGATCCCAAGAGAATTCATGATCGTCATCTCGATCTTGTCCACCTCATAACTAAAGCCCTCCAGACTCAGGTCTTTGACGGAGTTGGTCAGAGGAATAAAGGAAACATATTTGCCAAGGAGATCCTTTTTCTCTATCTCTGCAGAAAAAGCACCTCCATAGGGATGCTGCTCATCCACTTTGCCTAAAAGTCTGATCCTGTTCTGGGGATCAAGCATATGGCAGGAAACCCCGGCCTTTAAGGGAATGCCCATACACTGCAAAGCCCCCAGGAAATGATCCAGCCTTCCACCTGTCATTCCGAAAAGATCGATCTGCCCTGCCCCGAGTGCAAGGGCCCTTTTCAGGGAGAGTTCTGTGTCTGTATCGTCCTTTCTCACTTCAAAGCTGAGGATCTCTATCCCATCCTCTTCCCTATATTTTTTACGAACAGCCGGATCGATGGAATCATAATCTCCCAGGATATGGGTCGGTTTGATCCCCGCCCGATCTAAAAATTCCAGACCCTTATCAGCTGCTATGATCAGGTCATAGCGATAGTCTTTGATGTATTCCTTTACAAAATCGTCGTCGAGGCTGCCCCCGGCGACGATCATAGATCTTTTCTGATTCATTCCTTACCCTGTTACTCTACTCCCGGCTTATTTAGAATAGCCTCTCTCTTCTCTGAAGCTTTATCCTATCTCTGAGGCTTTATCTGATTTCTGAAGCTTTATCTTATCTCTGAAGCTGCATCTTATCCTATCACTTATCTCTGCTGATGCTTTTCAATATGTTCCAGATAGTACTTTATGTTATCTGTGATATCTCCGTTAAAGACAGCGGATCCCGCAACAATGATATTGGCGCCTGCCTCTAAGATCTCGTCGATATTCTCCCGATTGACACCGCCGTCAATCTCAATATCCGTATGATAACCACCTTCTTCGATCATCCGGCGAAGACTGCGGATCTTATCCGTACAATAAGAAATATATTTCTGTCCGCCGAAGCCGGGATTTACCGTCATCAGAAGAACCATATCCACCTTATCCAAAACATAGGCAACAGACTCCAGAGGAGTTGCCGGATTTAAGGCTACTGCCGCACGACAGCCGGCATCCTTGATCTGCTGGATCGTCCTGTCCAGATGCTTTGTTGTTTCCACATGCACCGTAATGCTGTCTGCACCCGCTTCCTTGAAGGCATCGATGTAGCGTCCCGGATCTTCGATCATCAGATGAACATCAAAAAATCTGTCTGTAAATTTACGAAAGGATTTGATCACGGGCATTCCGAAAGAAATGCTGGGTACAAACATCCCATCCATTACATCTACATGAAACCACTTTGTCCCTGCTTCTTCTGCTTCCCTGATCTGCTCTCCTGCTCTGGCAAAATCAAGAGAAAGCAGTGACGGTGCCAGCTGATACTCCATACTCTCCTCCTAATACTTTTTCTGCTCCTTTAGTTCCTCATACATTAATTTATAATCATCATATCTCTGCCGAGAAATCTTTCCCTCTGCAAGAGCTTCCTTTACTCCGCATCTGGGCTCATTGATATGACTACAGCCTCCGAACTGGCAAAGAGGCTCATAGGCTGCAAACTCCGGGAAATAGCCCTGCAACTCTTCCTTTTCCATATTTTCAAGATAGAGAGAGGTAAAGCCCGGAGTATCCATGATAAAAGTATCCTCATCGATCATCAAAAGCTCACTATGTCTTGTGGTATGCTTTCCCCGATCGATCTTCTCGGAAATCTCTCCCGTTTCCATCTCTGCCTGTGGCGATAAAAGATTGATCAAAGAGGACTTCCCGACGCCGGAAGGACCTGCTACCGTGGAGGTCTTTCCCTGCAAATGCGCCTTTAACTCTTCAATTCCCTTTCCTTCTTCCGCACTGGTAAAGAGGATCTCATAGCCTGCCGTCTCATAGCACTTTCTTAGCTTCTCGCACTCCTCTGCAGATACGATATCTTCCTTGTTAAAACAGATCAAAGCCGGTATCTTTCTCTGCTCCATCGTAACCAGAAAGCGGTCTAAAAGCGGAAGGTTGGGCTTTGGCTTTGTGATCGCAAAAATAACCAAAGCCTGATCAATATTTGCGACGGCCGGTCTGATCAGGGTGTTTTTTCTGGGCAGAATCAGGGTGATATTCCCCTCTCTGTCTCCTTCGTGTGTTACCTCGATCTCGACGTCATCCCCTACCAGAGGCTTGATCTTTTGTTTTCTAAAAATTCCCTTTGCCTTACAAGCATAAAGGCCGGCTTCTCCTGTGTAAACATAGTAGAAGCCGGCAATGCCTTTTATTATCTTACCCTGCATAAATTCCTTTTATTCGCCTTCTCCCTCGCCTTCACCTTCTCCTTCTCCGGTTCCTTCTCCTACATCATTGTTTCCGTCGTCGTAGGGACCGGAACTGAGATTAACGGTGATGGAAGTTCCGGATTCAACGCTTGATCCGGAGGATGGATACTGGCTGGTGACAGATCCTGCCGTATAGCTGTTACTCGGTGCAGTGCTGCCTTCCACGATACTCAGGCCATAATTACTCAGGATACTTGCCGCCTCGCTGTAAGTTTTACCGACCAGGCTCGGTACGGTTACATAGTCCACCTTTTTGCCGAGAGAAATTACCATATCAACCGTAGATCCCATCTGAACCGTTCGTCCAGCAGATGTTCCCTGACTGATAACATAGCCTTCCTCCACGCTGGAACTGTAATCACTGGTAATAGATCCCGCGTTTAATCCTGCATTGGAAAGTGCTGTGATTGCATCTGACTGACTCATACCGCTCAGACTGGGAACCGTTGTTGTCTCCTGTCCTCTGCTGACCGTCAGTGTTACCTTTTTATTCTTGCTGATGCTGCTGCCGCCGGTCGGAGTCTGGCTGATTACCACACCTGCGTCATAATCATCTGAATATTCATTCGTAATCGTATAGCTGATTCCAGCCGCATCCAGCTTTGCAATGGCATCCTCTTCGGTCTGGCCGACTACGTCCGGAACCTTGGAGTTAGCTGTACCTGTACTGATCACAACATTAATGGTTGTATTATCAGAAACCTTTTCTCCCTTTTTCGGATCCTGGGAAATGATCTTGTCCTCATCTACCGTATCGGAAGCCTCATAGCTTGCATGAATGCTAAGCCCTTTTTCACTGAGGGCGGTCTTTGCTTCGGAATAAGTCATCCCGGTAACATCCGGTACGGAAACCTGCTGAGAACTTGCCGTCGTCGATGTAGCATTTCCGCTGGAGCTTCCAAAATGAAAGAGACCTACCACGTTTCCGACAAGGAAAATCACAATGCCGACAATGACGATGGCCGTCACAATACCCATGATCGTGACTGCCTTCTCCATACGGGGATTCAGGAAACCTCCCTCATCATCGTCTTCGTCATCATCATAGTCGTAGTCTTCTTCCTCTTCTTCCTCCTCATAGTCCTGTCTGGGACTTCTGGAGCGAAGCTCTTCTACTTCCCGGTCATTTACCATCATGGTCTTCTGGTCTCCGACGCCGGGAATGACTACGAAATTCTCATTGGGATTGATCAGAGCCTTCTTCAAATCTGTCAGAAGCTCTCCCATATTCTGATAACGTCTGTCCGGGTTCTTCTGGGTACACTTGTTAATGATACCCTGCATGCTGATCGGCAGATCATGTGCATAGGCAGATGCCGGCACCATCTCGTCCTGAAGATGCTTTACCGCAACGGCAACCGGACTGTCCGCATCAAAGGGAACCCTTCCTGTTACCATCTCATACATGACAATACCCAGAGAGTAGATATCACTTCTGTAATCTACATAACCGTTTCTGGCCTGCTCCGGTGAAATATAATGAACCGATCCCATCACAGCCATGGTAACGGTTTCCGCATTCGCTGCTCTCGCAATACCAAAATCCGTTACCTTGACCTTGCCGTCTGTAGAGATCATGATATTCTGCGGCTTGATGTCCCGGTGGATAATGTTGTGATTATGGGCATCCTCAATGCCCTTTGCCACCTGGATTGCTATGCTGACCGCCTCTTTAAATAAGATACGGCCCTTCTTCTCAATGTAAGTTTTGAGGGTAATTCCCTCGATATATTCCATGATGATGTAATTGATGCCCTTATCGGCACCTACATCATAGATATTTACAATATTCGGGTGAGTCAGGCAGGCTGCTGCCTGTGCTTCTGTTTTGAACTTGGCCAGGAAACCCGCATCATTGGCAAACTCCTCCTTCAGAACCTTTACCGCTATATAACGATTCAGCTTCTGGTCCATTGCCTTATAGACATAGGACATTCCACCCGTGCCAATCCTCTCGAGGACCATATATCGGCCCGCCAATACTGTACCTTTCTCTATCATCATTATTATAGATTCTCCTATTCGTCTTGGTCATCCGTCAGGCTGCAAAGGGATCGATCAGGATCACGGAAATATTATCCGTTCCACCGTTCTGATTTGCTGTATCTACCAGCTCTGTGACCTTTTCCTTTCCATCCTCCGCACCATTCAAAATGTGCTCGATCGCCTCATCCTCGATCATATTGGAAAGACCGTCTGAACAAAGGAGTATTTTATCTCCCTCTGTTAATTCCACTGTAAAGAAATCAGGCTCCACCTCATCTGTTACGCCGACTGCCCGGGTAATGATGTTCTTCTGGGGATGATTTCTCGCCTCTTCTTTTTTTAAGGCTCCTCTATGGACCAGATTCTGTACAAAAGAATGATCCTCTGTAATCTGCTGCAGATATCCCTTGTGAAGCAGATATAATCTGCTGTCACCTACATTAACGGCAAGTAAGGTATGATCCTTAATCGCTGCCGCAACAAAGGTTGTTCCCATGCCGCTCTTATCCGGCTCTTTTCTGGAACAATCCAGCAGTTCCTCATTCGCTGCTGTAAGAGCCCGCGTAAGAAGCTGCTTCGGCAGCTCTTCCTTCGGTGCATCCTTTACCATTCCTACGATCCGGTGGATCACATAGGAGGATGCATAATCTCCTGCATTATGGCCGCCCATACCGTCTGCTACGGCATAAAAGCCGGACAGGGGTCCGATTTCATCTGTAGAGGCATAAATATAGTCCTGATTGACCTGCCTCATTTTTCCGATATCTGTCTGTGAATATGCTTTCATAACTCTGATGTGTCTGTATAACGCTTTCTTAATTGTCCACAGGCTCCGTCAATATCACGGCCCATTTCCCTTCTAATAGTAACATTAATCCCGTAATTTTCAAGTTTCTTTTTGAAGCGTGTGATCGCCTCCCGGGTGCTCTGTTCATAGCTTTTCTCCCTGACCGGGTTGATCGGGATCAGGTTGATATGACAGTTTTTTTCCTTGAGAAGGGCAGCTAGTTCCTGGGCACTCTCCTCCGAATCGTTGATCCCATTCGCCATACTGTACTCGAAGGTAATCCTTCTGCCGCTTCTGTCAAAATAATACTGACAGGCATCGAGTACCTCCGGAAGAGGCCAGCTTTTTGCCACCGGCATCATCTCTTCCCTGGTCTTCTGGTTGGAAGCATGAAGGGAAAGAGCCAGGGTAACAGGAAGCTCTTCTTCTGCAAAGTGCCTTATTCCGGGAACGATTCCACAGGTGGAAACTGTAATGTTTCTGGCACTGATATGCAGTCCGTTTTCATCCGTGATCATATGAAGAAAACGGATCAGATTATCATAATTATCAAAGGGTTCTCCCATTCCCATCACCACGATATGGGAAACTCTCTCTCCGCCTTCCTTCTGGATCCGGTAAACCTGATCCAGCATTTCCGCTGCGGTCAGGTTGCGGATCACGCCGCCGATCGTAGAAGCACAAAAGCGGCAGCCCATCCTGCAGCCGATCTGGGAAGAAATACAAACGGAAACGCCATGATGATAGACCATCCGAACACTTTCTATATAATTATTGTCTTCTGTTCGAAAGAGAAATTTCTGGGTTCCGTCCTCTTTGGAGGTCTGAACCTCCTCTGTCTCAAGCCGGGTCAGGCTTGCATTTTCTTTTAATTTGCTGCGAAAGTCTTTTGAGAGATTGGTCATCTCATCGAAGGAATCTGCCAGCTTCACATGCATCCATTCATAGAGCTGTTTTGCGCGGAAGGGCTTTTCCCCGAGGGAAGAAACATAGTCCTTCAGTTCTTTCAGATTCATTGATTTAATATCTGTCATACTGTTTTCCTCCGGCTTTATGCCTTCCTCCGGAAAAGGGAAATGAAAAAGCCATCATGATAGATTCCCTTATGGGGGAAAAGCTGGATCATTCCTTCTTCTGCCGATGCATCATAGAGTTCCTCGGGAAGCCCCTGCAAAGGAAGGGGCTCAAAGGGAAGGCTTTCCCTGATATAGGCTGCATTTCTCTCATTTTCCTCAATAGAAATGGTACAGGTGCTGTAAAGCAAAAGCCCGCCCGGCTTCACATAAGTACTAACCACATCCAGGATCTGCCTCTGCAGGATCGAAAGCTCATGCATCTGAGCCGCCGTGATCCGATAGCGGATATCACTCTTTCTGCCCAGAACACCGAGTCCGGAACAGGGCAAATCTGCGATCACAAGATCATAGGCCTCCCGATCCTCTTCTCTGACTTCAAGCGCATCCCAGACCTGACTTTTGATATTGGAATAGCCCATTCTTTTGGCGTTTTCCATGATCCTATCTGCTTTCTTTTTACTGAGATCCCTGGAAACTACCTCACCGCTGCCCTGCAGCAGATCTGCTGCATAAAGGCTTTTTCCTCCTGGTGCAGCACAGACGTCCAGAATCTTCATGCCTTCTTTGATCCCCGCCAGAGAAAGCGCGAGCATGGAGCTGGTATCCTGCACATAAAAAAGGCCTTCTCTGAAAGAGGAAAGCCTGTCGATCCGATCCAATCTGTCCAGTAGAAGGGCATCCTCGAAATAAGGATGATCTTCTGCTTTGATACCCTCTTTTTGCAGGCTTTCTTTTAATTGATCTCTTGTCGTCTTTGTCCGGTTCAAACGGATACAGAGCTTCTTTTCTCCGGTAAAGGCTTTCAGCATCTTTTCCGTTTCTTCAAAGCCATAGCGTCTGATCCAAAGCTTTGTCAGCCAGTGGGGAAAAGAATAAGCAATAGACAGATAGTCCGCTCCCTTTCTCTCCGGATCCGGAAAAGTTATCTTATCCTTCTCCCGGATCAAGGCTCTTAAAACACCGTTTACAAAGCCCTTCAGCTGTCGATAGCCTGCTTTTTCCGTAAGCTTGACTGCCTCATTGCAGACAGCATGATCCGGTATTCTGTCCAGATATAGCAGCTGATAGGCACTCATCCTCAGGATCGTGCGGACTGCTGCCTTCATTTTATCGATTTCCAGACTGGATACGGCATTCAGATAATAATCCAGGGTAATGACTCTTTCCGTCGTTCCCTCTACCAGTCTGGTATAAAGGCTTCTTTCTTCCTTCGACAATTTGGGGTGCTCCGCATAGGTTTTTGCAAGCTCCTCCGTTGTAAAAACATTCTTTTCCAGAATGCGAAGAAGGGATTCCATTGCCAGATTACGAGCCTGATCAGTCATTGCGTCTTCTTCCTCCGAATAGAATCAGGATACGAAGCAGCTGCAGAAGGGCTGCCGCTGCGGATGCAACATAGGTAAGGGCCGCCGCACGAAGAACCTTTCTTGCCATGCGAAGCTCCTCGTCTCCGAGAATGCCGGTTTCCTCCAGCATGCGCAGTCCCCGTCTCGAAGCATCAAACTCAACCGGTAAAGTTATGATATGAAAAAGAACTGCCAGGGAAAAGATAATGATGCCAAGATTGATCAGGAAAATGCCGGTCTGGCTGTTGAAGAAAAGTCCCAGGATCAAAATCGGCCAGGCAATATAGGATGCCACATTTGCTGCCGGTACCAGAGCTCCTCTGATCTTCAAAGGCACATAGCCCCTGTCATGCTGAACCGCATGTCCGCACTCGTGGGCTGCTACACCGATCGCCGCAACCGACGCCCTTGCATAAGTGGCATCAGAAAGGTTTACCACCTTTGTTGCCGGATTATAGTGGTCTGTCAGGGAGCCTGACACATGGCCAACCGAAACACCCTTGATCTCCTTATAGGCAAGCAGTCTTCTGGCGACTTCCTCTCCGGTCATATTGGTCATGCTCCTAACCTTGGCAAAACGGCCATAGGTTGCATTTACATTAGCCGATGCTCCCAGAGAGATCAAAGCACCGATCACCACCAGAATATAGGTTGGATCCATGTAAAATCCATATCCGTAATAGCCTAGCATAGCTTATCCCCTTCTTTGATCTGCACGCCCCTTAAAAAGGCGTCAATCTCCATTCTCTTCTTTCCTTCCAACTGAAGCTCCAGGATAGAAAGAAGGCCCTCTCCTGTTTTAACCAGAAGGGCATTCTTACTGACCTTAACCACCTCTCCGGCTTCTGCTGAAGAGGACTCAGCTCCGTAAAGCTCTTTTGCCTCTTCCTCCGTCAGTACCTTCGCCTTCCAGATCTTCAACAGCTTTCCCTTATAATGGCCAAAGGCACTTGGCCAGGGATTCAGACCCCGGATCAGGCATTCGATCTCCTTAGCCGGTCTGTTAAAGTCGATCTGTCCCATGGATTTTTTGATGATAGAGGTATGACTTGCAAGACTATCATCCTGTGCTTTGTCTTCTACTGTTCCTTCTTCCAAGCCCTTCAGGGTCTCTACCAGCAGGCTTGCACCGACAGCGGAAAGACGATCAAAGAGACTGCCTCCGGTCTCGTCCTCAGCCAGTTCTACTTCCTTCTGAAGGAGGATGGCGCCGGTATCAAGGCCTTCATCCATATGCATGGTTGTCACCCCGCTCACCTTTTCTCCGTCAATGACAGCCCACTGAATGGGAGCCGCACCCCGGTATTTGGGAAGGAGGGAGGCATGCACATTAACGCAGCCATACTTTGGCATTTCCAGAATCTCCTTGGGAAGGATCTGACCAAATGCCACAACAACGATCACATCTGCCTCATAATTTTTCAGATACTTAATATTTTCTTCTTTGCGGATCCGATCCGGCTGAAAAACCGGAAGATCATATTCGATCGCAGCCTCCTTTACGGCAGAGATTGCCATCTTTCCACCTCTGCCCTTGGGCTTATCCGGCTGAGTCACAACCAGACTCACCTCATGTCCTGCTTCTATAATGGCTTTCAAGGTACCGACCGCAAAGTCCGGTGTTCCCATAAAAATTACTTTCATTCAAATTCGTCCTCTTCTTCCATGTCTTCTGCGTCATAAAGCTCGCCCTCTACCAGATCGATATAGAGCTTTCCTTCCAGATGATCCAGTTCATGACAGATCGCACGGGCAAAAAAGCCCTCGGCTTCTACTTCCTGCTCCTGCATATCCAGGTCATAATATCTGGCTTTCACCTGCATGGGTCTTACCACATCTCCGAACTTACCCGGAACAGAAAGACAACCTTCCATTCCCTCCTGCTCTCCGGAAGACTCTAAGATCACCGGATTGATCATGACATAAGGACCTTCTCCCACATCAATGACTACAATACGTCTTAAGGTTCCTACCTGGGGACCTGCCAAACCAACGCCCTGTGCCTCATACATGGTATCCAGCATATCTCCGGCCAGCTCCCGGATTCTGGGTGTTACTTCCTTTATCTCTCTTGCTTTTTTTCTTAAAATCTCGTCGCCCTCATAACGAATGCTTCTGATTGCCATTTTTCTCTCCTTCTCTCGTTTACTCTCTCGTAAAATTTCTCTTCTATATAAAATAGTTTTCTTTCCATCTATTTTTCCTGGCGGCTGCCTCTTTCCAATCTTAATGGAAGCTAAACTGGATGGAAACATCCGCATACTGGGGATTTGCCGCATCGTATCTTTCGATGGCATCCTTTACCTTGGTCAGGGCCTCATAATCCTGCCCCTTGAGATAGATCACTTTTCGGTAAATATCATTCACCTTAGCCACTGCTGCATCGGATGGTCCGATAATGGTCAGATTCTCCAGAGGCTTTGCCTTGGTATTGCCCAGGAGATAACGGATCTTTTCCGCATAACGATCGGCCTTTTCCTTTGAATCTGCAGAAAGTGTGATGTCCATCATATGCCATACCGGAGGATATTTCAATATCTGCCGGTACTGAATCTCTTCCTGATAGAATTTTTTGTAATTCTGTTCTGCCGCATCCTCGATCGCAAAATGATCCGGCTGATAGGTCTGGATCACTACCTCTCCCGGCTTATTGCCCCTGCCGGCTCTGCCGGCTGCCTGGGTCAGAAGCTGAAAGGTTCGCTCCGAAGCGGTATATTCCGGAATATTCAAAGAAAGATCTGCTGCCAGAACCCCGACCAGAGTCACATTCGGGAAATCATGTCCCTTTACGATCATCTGGGTTCCGATCATGATATCCGCCTCCTGATTGGCAAAGGCGGAAAGAATCTTCTCATAGCCTTCCTTCTCCCTGGTCGAATCGAAGTCCATGCGGATGGTTCTGGCCTTCGGAAATTCTCTCCGGATCAGCTCTTCCATCTTCTGGGTTCCCGCCCGGAAGCCTCCGATCATTTTCGATCCACAGAAAGGACAGGCATGTACCATCGGCTGTTCATAGCCGCAGTAATGACAGAGGAGTTTTCCGTTATTATGAGCACTTAAGGAAACATCACAGTGGGGACACTTGATCACTTCCCCGCAGCTTCTGCAGGAAATAAAACCGGCCAAGCCCCTTCTGTTCAGGAAAAGCATACTCTGTTCTCCCTTTGCCAGCCTTTTCTCCAGTTCCTTATGCAATCGCCTGCTGAGTGGAGAGCGGTTTCCCTCTTCCATTTCCTTTCTCATATCCACGATCTCGACATGAGGAAGAGGTCTTTCTCCAACTCTCTTATTCAGTTCATAGAGGCGGAATCTTCCCTCTTTTGCCGCGTAATAAGATTCCAGGGAAGGCGTTGCCGAACCCAGGAGGACAAAGGCATCTGCCAGCCTTGCTCTCTCAATGGCTGTCTCTCTGGCATGATACTTGGGAATGTTTTCACTCTGATAACTGCTCTCATGCTCCTCATCAATGATGATCAGCCCAAGATTCTGAAAAGGGGTAAAAAGAGCGGAACGGGGGCCGATCATAACATCGATCTCCCCTCTTTTTGCCCGAAGATACTGGTCGTATCTTTCGCCCTGGGACATTCTCGAATGAAGAATGGAGATCCTCTTTCCGAAACGCTTATAGAAACGCATCACGGTCTGATAGGTAAGGGCAATCTCCGGAATCAGCATAATGGACTGTTTTCCCTGCTCTGCCATCCCTGCGATCAATTCCATATAGACCTCGGTTTTGCCGGATCCGGTCACTCCATGCAAAAGGAAGGTTCTATAGCTTCCCTCCTCCATATCTTTACGCACACCTTCTATGACCGTCTGCTGTTCTTCTGTCAGATGAAGCCGATCACCTTTCTCCCTTTCCTTGGGAAGGGGCATTCTGTAGACCTGCTCGGAACGGATCTCGATCATCTTCAACTCTTCCATGCTTTTCAGAGTCGAGGCTGAGATATTGAGTTTCCCGGTAACCAGCTCATAAGGGATCTCCCCCTCCTCCAAAAGAGCTGCCAGAAGTCTCGCCCTTGCCTTATAGCTCTTCCGGTCGAAGAGGGTCAGAGCCGTAATTGCTTCCTCCTGATCTAAGAGAAGAGCCACGGTCTTTTTTTCCTTTGCCTTAATCTTCTTCTTCACCGGGAGGACTGTTTTCAAGGCCTGATTCATGGTTCCGCCATAGTTTTTCTTCATCCAGGCTGCCAGGCGGATCAGCTGTCCTTCAATGGCTACGCCATCTTCCTTGACCTCGATCACTTCCTTGATCTTGTCCGGATCATAGTCTGCCTCTTCTGAGATCCCGACCACATAGCCGGTGATCTGCCGGGAGGATGGACCAAAAGGGATCAGAACCTGCATTCCTTCACAGACCTTACCGCAAAGCTTTTCGGGTATTCGATATTCAAATGTACGATCCAGCTTTTCATGTGAAATATCCACAATCACCTTTGCGTATTCTGCCAATTTTCCTTGCCTCTCCCCGTCTACTTCTGATTAAGCTTTAAAGGAAAATTATACCATTAATTATAAGGAAATAAAAGTTTCCCAGAATTTCACAAAAAGATCCCCGAAAGCAATTCATCTATGCTATAATCGACAAGGCTTTTTAACTGTTTTGTTTTTTCCTTCCCTTCAGAGGGAGAAAACCATACGTGAATGAAATAAGGAGGAACTATGAGACATCTGATGAGTCCTCTGGATTTTTCTGTCGAAGAGCTTGACCAATTACTTAATCTGGCCAATGACATCGAGAAAAACCCCGAGAAATATGCACATGCCTGTGCAGGCAAAAAGCTTGCAACCGCATTTTATGAACCCAGTACCAGGACCAGACTCAGCTTCGAGGCTGCTATGCTGAATCTTGGTGGTTCCGTTCTTGGATTTTCCAGTGCTGACAGCAGTTCGGCAGCAAAGGGTGAGAGTGTCTCCGACACCATGCAGATTCTCTCCTGCTATGCAGATATCTGCGCTATGCGTCATCCCAAAGAAGGTGCTCCCCTCGTTGCATCCATGCATTCCTCTATTCCCGTGATCAATGCAGGTGATGGCGGTCATCAGCATCCAACCCAGACCCTGACCGATCTTCTGACCATTCGTTCTCTGAAGGGAAGACTCGGCGATCTGACCATTGGCCTCTGCGGTGACTTGAAATTCGGCCGTACCGTTCATTCCCTGATCCACGCCCTGATCCGTTATCCAAATGTAAAATTTGTCCTGATCTCCCCGGAGGAGCTCAGACTTCCGGACTATGTCAGAGTAGATGTTCTTGAGAAAAATAATATTTCCTATATTGAAACAGAGCGCATGGAAGATTATCTTCCGGATCTGGACATTCTCTATATGACCAGAGTACAGAAGGAACGTTTCTTCAACGAAGAAGATTATATCCGCATGAAGGACTTCTATATCCTCGATAAATCAAAAATGAAGCTGGCCCATGATGATATGCTGGTTCTGCATCCCCTTCCGAGAGTAAATGAAATCTCAACTGAAGTGGACAGCGATCCCCGTGCCGTTTATTTCAAGCAGGCACAGTACGGTGTTTATGTCCGTATGGCATTGATTCTTACATTACTGGAGGTGAAGGTATGTTAAGTGTAGGCGCAATTGCGAATGGATTTGTACTTGACCATATTCCGGCAGGCAAAAGCTTTGAGCTTTATAACTATCTGGGTCTCGATCGACTTGACTGCACGGTAGCGATCATCAAAAATGCCCGCAGCAGCAAAATGGGTCGTAAGGATATTCTCAAGGTAGAATGCGATATTAATAAGATCAATATCGATATCCTCGGCTTCATTGATCCTAATATCACCGTAAATGTGATCAAGGATGAGAAGATCGTTGAGAAAAAGACCCTGACTCTTCCGAAGGAGATCCACAATATCATCAAATGCAAGAATCCGAGATGCATTACTTCCATCGAGCAGGAGCTGGAGCAGGTCTTTGTTCTGACCGATCCCGAGCAGATCGTATACCGCTGCAAGTATTGCGAAGAGAAATATAATAAGAAGAAATAGTTGCATTTCTTCAAATTTTACAATAGAATAGCAAAGAAAGTCTGACAGGTGATCGCGGCTGCAAGTCTCGAAAGAGCGCAGCTGAGGAAAGTCCGGGCTTCACAGGGCAGGATGCCGGATAACGTCCGGTGGAGGTGACTCCAAGGCCAGTGCAACAGAAATATACCGCCCTCTCTTTGAGAGAGTAAGGTTGGAAGGGTGGAGTAAGAGCCCACCGCCTCACCGGTAACGGTGAGGGCACATGTAAACCCCATCCGAAGCAAGACCGAAGATAAGCATAAGGCGGCCCGTCTGCTTTCGGTAGGTCGCGTGAGACAGGCGGCAACGCCTGTCCAAGATAGATGATCATCCAAGACATAACCCGGCTTATCGTCAGGCTTTCTTTTTTAATGTGGAAAACACATATAGAATGAATTACAGAAAAGATTCACCAGGCACAGGGTCGTGCAGCAGCTCGCCGGATTGATATAGGCTCCTCCGCCAAACTCTTCTCCCTGCCGGGTATACCATTGACCGGAGAACTCCAGCTGAGATAAAAACCTTCGGTATTCCATATTGCTCGGCTCCATCTCCAAGGCTCTTCTTGCCTGTTCCTTTGCCGTCACATTGTTGCCGACTCCGGCATTTGCAACCGCACTGTAATAATACCATCTCGCATTTCGCTCAGAAACTCCCATCCTCTCTAAGAGATTCAAAGCATCCTGATAATGACCGACATTGATAAAATGCACAACGGCCTGCATCTCCGGATTATCATTTCTCTGATAATTTCCCTGATTCTGATAATAGCCTCCGCTGCTATTTCCGCCATAGCCATAACCATAAGAAGAGCCTCCGTATCCGGAAGAAGTATTTGATCCGTAGGAAGATCCATAGCTATTACCGGAGCCATAGCCTCCGTAGGCACTGCCATAGGGACCGCCTGCTGTTCCCTGCTGCCTTTCCTTCATGATCTGATCATAGGCCTGCTGTACTTCCTTGAAGCGTTCCTCTGCTGCTTCCTTATTTGGATTGTTGACATTGGCATCCGGATGATACTTCCGGCTTAGCTGTCTATATGCTTTTTTGATTTCTTCATCTGAGGCATTCTGCGATACCCCGAGTACTTCATATGGGTTTCTCATGAATTCTTCTTTTCCTGCAGCTTCTTCTTTTGCTTTTTCCCTTTATTTACGGAAGGGAGCAGTTTCTTTCCTTTAGAATTAACGTTTTTCTTTTTTCGGGCTGCCAGGAGCATCCCGTATTTGGTCCAGATGCCGGAATAAATGATATTCCGCAGAATCTCTGCATTGGTAAGGATCGGCATACGTTCAAAGGCCTTGGCGCTCTCTGCCATCATACTGACCAGCATGATCCGGACGATCTCATCAAAATCCTCTGCTTTTTCCCTTCTGAGCGGAAGCAGAACATTATACTGGCCGTTTTTGCGATCCTTATCTATATCCTCATACGCATCCATGATATAGATAAACTTACCGAGATAAAAACCAAAGGCCCGAAGGTCATCTGCCCAAAGATCCTCCTTCCAGAGGAAGATCTCTCCCAGCATTTCTCCTGTGTAACCGGCTACAATATCAACATTTGTCTCATATGCTTCTTCTGCATGATTCAGCTTCTTCATGCAGGCTTCAATGGTCGCAGCCTGTCTGGGGTATTTTAAGGCAGTTTTCTTATAGGCCTTATGATAGAGACGCATCAGGGCCTTCTTTGTCGAAGAGCCTTCGTCCTTACAGTCATCCGCAAAATTATGCCAGGACAGAAGGACATTCATATCCGCAGCATAGTCCGTGATCTCACTGAGGCGGACCTTTTTCTTCTTTGTCGGATGTAGAGGGCAGATCAACTGCTCTTCTGTCTCGATCGGCTCATATAAACCGCTCAAAAGCAGGATCAGAAAAGCCATATCGTAATTCAGAAGAAGCTGCCCCTTATGGCCGTTTTTCTTTTTTAAGCATTGACAAAGTCCGCAGTAATAGGACTGATAGACCGCAAAATTCTCCGGACTTAAGCTGTCTTTATTGATATTTACATAGCCAAACATAGGCCCTCCGCTCAGCTTTTCTTGATAAATGCCGTCTTACATCTGGGACAGGTGATCTGTATTTTCCCCTTTCCCTTCGGCACTCTTACCTTCTGATGGCAGTTGGGGCAGGTAAAAAAGCGATAGTACTTTCCCTGCTCCTGTCTCTTTTTCAGTCTTTCCGGCAGCATTCTCAGCTTATAGGTAAGTTCGAGGAACTTATCATTTTCCCTGCCTCTGGCATAGGTGTTTTTGGAAAAGATACGGAAATAAGCCCATATCACCAGGACAAGTGCCAACCAGTAGAAAAGATTTCCTCTTGTAAACATGGACAAAAGCAAAAAGATCACGGCAATAATGATCGTTACCCTGGAAAGCTGATCTGTTCCGTTCCTGCCGATCATAAATTGTTCTAATTTTTCTCTGAATTCAGACATTAAAACAGCTACCTCCTATAAATTCCCGAAGAATGGAATTCTTGGCAATCCCATCTGCCGGATAAGCCAGACAATAATCAAAAAATTTTAAGAGCCTCTTGGCCTCCTGATACTCTGCTGCCTCCTTCGGAATAGAGAAAAGCAGGGGTTCCACATAGGGCTTTAAGACAGAAAGTTCAAAGATCAGGGAAGAATTAAACATGACATCCGCTTCTTCCTGGAAGGGGAAAATATGATCTTCCTCTCCCCTTTTCACACTTTCCCATCTGGCAAGAGTTTCCTGAGCCGAAGCTCCTCTCGTCCTCGCATCCCGGATCAGCCTGCGGATCAGCCTTCCGTCCCTGGTGGAAATACAGTTCTGCTCATCCAGTTTGATGGCTGTAAGGGCACTGATATAGATCCGGAACTTGCTCTCCTCCGGCAGCATATAAGACATCTGAGGATTCAAGCCATGGATTCCCTCGATCACAAGGATATCCTCCGCTCCGATCTTCAGCTTATTTCTGCCGTACTTCTTCTTTCCCTCTTTAAAGTCGAAGCTAGGCATATCCACTTCTTCTCCGGCCAGAAGGGCGGTCATGCATTTGTTGAATTCTTCTACATCAACCGCTTCCAGTTCTTCATAATCCAGACTACCGTCTTCCTTGGGGATCATCTTCTCCCTGTCAACGAAGAAATCATCCAGAGAGATCGGATGGGGTTTGTATCCATGGGCATAAAGCTCGATCGCCAGCCTATGGGAAAAGGTCGTCTTGCCGGAAGAGCTGGGGCCTGCGATCATGACAAATTTGATCTTGCCTGAAGAAACGATCTTCTCGACGATTTTGGCAAGCTTCTGCTCCTGCACCACTTCCTGGGCCAGAACCATATTTTGCATCTGTCCGGAAGTGATCTTATCATTCATGGCACCGATCGTCGCCATGTCCAGCTCTGCCGCCCATTGGGAAACATCCAGAAGCTGCTTGAAGAGCTTAGGCTGAAAATCCAGATGATCCACCTTTTCCGGATAATACTCGGATGGGAAGTTCAAAAGGAAGCCCTTCCCATGCGGCTCAATCGAAAAATGCCGGAGATAACCTGTACTCGGCACCATATAGCCATAATAATAGTCTTCATAGCCATCCAGCATATAAACATTCACCTGGGAAGCTCTTCTGTAATGAAAAAGACGACTCTTGTCCGGCTCATGATTATGTTTGAAGATTTCCTGTGCCTTTTCGATGCTGACCGTCCGCTTCCGGATCGGGAGATCCATTTTCACGATCTCCTTCATCGTATTCTCCAAGGTCTTTAACTGAATCTTCTCCGGCTTACTGATATTTGTCCCATGATAGACTTCGCAGTAATAGGCCTGATCCATGGTAAAAAGCACATGAAGATAGAGCTTATGATATTCCTTTTCTGTCCTGGTCAGGTCATGAAAGGCCTTGGCCATCAGAAGGATCGCGCTTCTGCGATAGGCCTTCATGCCGACAGCCGTACTTCTGGTATGAAAGATTACTTCACCGTTTTCCTCTACCGAATTAAAGAGTTCCTTTAATCTTCCGTTCACCTCTGCAAGCAAAATATCCGAATCATAATTCTTCTGATATTTCTTTGCAATCTCTCCATAGCTTGTATGCGCAGAATATTCTCTCGTCTCCCCATTGACACTAATCTGATAAAGCTGCTCCATACCTGCCTCCTTTTCATCCTCTTTACGAAAATAGTACCTTTTTAAAGAACGAGAAAGGGATGCTTTAAGGGTTCCTTTATGATCTCAATCTTTTCTGCCGGATCGATCTTATCCTTCAGAAAAGCTTCCATATAATCCGTAAAAATATGCTCGAGCCCATAATGCCCCGCATCGATAATACATAAGGAATCTGCCACTGCATCGATTCCTGTGTGATGGTCAATATCCCCTGTGATCAGAACATCCGCCTTGACTGCCAAAGCAGCCTCGGTCATGCCTTTTCCCGATCCCGGAGAAATCGCCGCTCTTTCTACTTCCTGATCCGGGTCTCCGAAGACCTTTACCGTATCCAGACAGAATCTTTCCTTTACCAGCCGGCAAAGCTCGGCCAAAGTCATTTTTTCCGGAAGACTTCCGACCCTTCCGATCCCCTCCGGGCCTTCTTCTCCGGAAGTCGTAATCTCCAGGACCTGCCTGTCTGTCAGTCCCAGATGATCCGCCGCATCATCCGCCATGCATTTCACATCAAAATTCGTGTGCATGGCGATGTAGGAGATCTTATGCTCCGCTAAGGTCAGCAGTCTTCTTCCGATCGAGGAATCACTGTTGATCCGGTTTATCCCGCCAAAGATCATCGGATGATGGGTGATCAGCATATCCGCTCCGCTTCGAATGGCATCCTCTATCACTTCCTCCGTTGCATCCAGAGCCAGATAAATCCTGCTCACCTTCCAGTTCCGGTCTCCCAGCTGGAGTCCGTCATTTTTTCTGTCCCAGTCAATTGCATAGCTGACCGGTGCAAGCTCCTCGCAAAGCTTCAGTATTTCATCACAGATCATCCGACTTTTCCTCTTTCTTTTCTGCTTTATCTGCCTTATCCAAGCATTTGCCTATTTCTAGGCAAACTCTGTCTTTGACCCCTTGCTCTTCTTAATCATTTCCTGTGCCCTTCGGTTCAGGTAAAGATCCTCTTCCAGCTCCTGCCGTCTCTTATCAAGGCTCTGCCCCTTTTCTGAAAGTGTCTCCAGATGGCGAAGGACCTTTTCCTTTTCTTTTTCTTCCTTCTCCAGATAGGAAAGGAGGACAGGATGCGCCTCTTTGATCAAATGATAGCCATAGCGATCATAGAGAAGCTGCTCTTCCTCTTCACCTGACTCCTTTTTGCCTGTATTCTTTTCGCCTGTCTTTTTTTTGCCTGTCAGCTTTTCTTTCTTGGCAGAATCCACGAGAGCACTCTTTTCCTTTATGACATGAAGGATGGGATAGTATTTTCCTTCCTCCAATACCATATTTTCGCAATCGATCTGAAAGCCTTTTTCCCTTAAAAAAGCCCGAAGTGCCTGCAGATCGGACTGGGGCTCCAGGATGATCTCCCGAAAGGAAGCACTCTTCTTCAGATCGGCTGCCAGAATATCCCGGATCAGCCTGCCACCCATACCGGCTAAGACAAGACTCTCGTAATCCGTATTGATCTTCTTCAAGCCATCTGACAGATGTGTTTCGATCCGATCGGAAAGGCCATGGGCTGCGATATTCTCCTTTGCCCGCTCAAGGGGGTTCTTTCTGACATCGGCCGCAAGGGCAGAAGGGATCCTGCCTTCCTCCAATAAATAAATCGGAAGATAAGCATGATCCGTTCCCACATCCACCAGTCTGTTTCCTTCCGTCACATAGTCTGCAACAGCGGCCAGACGTTTTGATATTTGCTGCATGATTTACTCCAGATAATCCTTAAGCTTACGGCTGCGGCTCGGATGACGCAGCTTGCGAAGTGCCTTGGCTTCGATCTGACGAATACGTTCTCTGGTAACGTCAAACTCCTTGCCGACCTCCTCTAAGGTACGGGCTCTGCCGTCATCCAGACCGAAACGGAGACGAAGCACCTTCTGCTCTCTCTCGGTCAGCGTTCCCAGAACCTCTACCAGCTGCTCCTTCAAAAGAGTGAAGGCTGCCGCATCTGCCGGCACCGGTACATTTTCATCCTGAATAAAGTCACCCAGATGAGAATCCTCTTCCTCACCGATCGGTGTTTCAAGAGATACCGGCTCCTGAGAAATCTTCAAAATCTCTCTGACTCTTTCTACCGGCATGTTCATCTCTTCTGCTATTTCCTCAGAGGTCGGTTCACGTCCAAGCTCCTGCAGCAGCTGTCTTGATACACGGATCAGTTTGTTAATGGTCTCGACCATATGAACCGGAATACGGATCGTTCTCGCCTGATCGGCAATCGCTCTTGTGATTGCCTGACGGATCCACCAGGTTGCATAGGTACTGAACTTGTAACCCTTTCTGTAGTCGAACTTCTCAACTGCCTTGATCAGACCCAGGTTACCTTCCTGAATCAGATCCAGGAAAAGCATGCCTCTGCCGACATATCTCTTGGCAATGGATACGACCAGTCGGAGGTTGGCCTCTGCCAGCTTTTTCTTGGCTTCCTCATCGCCCTCTTCCATTCTCTTAGCCAGCTCGATCTCCTGCTCTGCTGTCAGAAGGGGAACCTTACCGATCTCCTTCAGATACATACGAACCGGATCCTCAATGCTGACGCCTTCCGGAACAGAGAGGTCGATATTCTCCAGCTCAACCTCTTCCTCTTCATTGATCTCTGCATCAATGTCCTCATCATCAGACATATCGTCTGCTGTATTCAGGATATCAACTTCATTCTTCTCAAGTTCTTCCTTGATATGCTCTACATCCTCATCGGAAAGTTCCAGATCCTTGAAAACTTCAAAGACCTCCGCCTCCTCTAAGACGTTTTTTTTCTTCTTTGCCATTGTCAGCAGCTTCTGGATATGCTCATCCAATGCATGGGTGTTGTTCGTTTCTTCTACTGCCGTTTTTTTCTTTGTCGTCATTCTTTTTCCTTCCTTCACAAAAATCTTCTTTTTCTTCTCTCTTATATTATGTAAACTTCAGTTTCTGTCTTTTAAGACTCTCTTATCAAAGAACGTCATTTACTGACAAGATGCATTTCTCATTCTTCCATTTAAATCAATTTGAGTCTGGACAGATTCTGAAGGGCTTTTTTATCTGCGATCACCTGACTGATCTTTGCCGGATCCTTCGCATTTTTTTCGATGCTTCTCTGCTTCATCTTCCGGATGGTCTCTTTTAAAGCCTTATCCTTTTCTTCTGCCTTCATGCCCTCCAAAAGGCGAACATTGAACATAGCGGCGATCTGCTTTTCCTCCTTTTCATCGGGAAAACTGCTGATGATCGCTGCCGGATTGGCTTTTTTCTCCTCCAGCTGCTGATAGAGAAGCTCTGCCACCTTCTGAAAAAGTTCTCCCTCGAAGTCCTCCGGCTGGATGTATTTTGTGATCAGACCGAACATCTCCGGTTCCTCACTGATCCAGGTCAGAAGAAGCCTCTGGGACTTGTAGATGCCGTCCTCCTTTTCCTCTTCCTTCCTTCTGTTTTCTTCCGGAAAGCTCCTGGTCTGGCTCTCTCCGACGCCTTCTAAGCCGTAGCGATTGACCAGCTTCCGCAAGGCATCCGCATCGATCTGATACTGACGGGCTAAGGTATCAATATAATTATTTCGCTCCAGATCCTCCGTGAATTCTGTCAACTTCCTGGCCATCTCTCGTAAGAATGCAGTCTTCGCTCCCGGATCGTTCAGATCATAATTTTTCTCCAGAACGGAAATCTCAAACAGAAAGCTGTTCTGTGCCTGATCTAAGCGCTTCTGAAACTCTTCTGCACCCAGCGCTTTGATAAATTCATCCGGATCCTTATGCGGTCTCATATTGATCACTCTGGCACTGATACCGGCACTCTTCAGGATCGGGATCGCCCGAAGTGCTGCCCGGACACCGGCATTATCGCTGTCATAGCAAAGGAGAACCTCCTTGCAATAACGGCTGATCAGCTTGGCATGCCCCTGGGTCAGAGCTGTTCCGAGGGAAGCAACCGCATTCGTAAAGCCTGCCTGATGCATGGAGATCACATCCATATATCCCTCGCAAAGGATCAGATAAGGTTTCCGGGTCTTCCTGGCGAAATTCAGACCATAAAGATTCCGGCTCTTATCGAAAATCTCTGTCTCCGGCGAGTTCATATACTTGGGATTTCCATCCCCCAGCACTCTGCCGCCGAAGCCGATCACATGTCCATTCACATCCTGAATGGGAAACATGACTCTGTTCCAGAACTTGTCATGCCCGCCGTACTTTTCATCGAACTGGACAAGGCCGCTATCCTTTAAGAGCTTATCCTGATAGCCCTTCTTCTTCAGATAGCGATAGAGATCATCCCGATAAGGAAGAGAAAATCCCAGACCGAACTGGCGGATCATCTCATCCGAAAGCTGCCGCTTGGCAAAATAGTCACGCGCAGTCTTCCCGCCCTCTCCCCTTCTCTGAAGATAGTAATAGTTTGCAGCGTCTTTATTGACCCGCATCAGAAGGGCCTTCCGGTCTGCCCTTTGTTTGGCCTCGGCCGAGTAGGCATTCTTCGGAACTTCCATTCCAACCCGCTGTGCCAGATGCTCAACTGCTTCCGGAAAGGTGAAATTTTCGTAATTCATAATGAAGGTGAATACATTTCCTCCGGCTCCGCAGCCAAAGCAATAAAACATCTGCTTGTTCTGGGATACAGAAAAGGAGGCTGTTTTCTCTCCATGAAAAGGACAAAGCCCGAAATAATTACTGCCTCGTCTGGTCAGCTTCAAATAGCTGCCGATCACGTCCACAATGTCATTTCTCACCCGGACTTCCTCTATAAAATCATCCGTCAAATCGAGCTCCTCCTTTCGTTCCTTCTTCCTTATTCTTCCTTAGAAAAATTCTGTCATATATATAGTTCTGTGCTCTGAGTGGAAAATCCTTTTTTTGTTTTAAATTTTTTAATTTTTGGAATAGTTTACATAAAAGTGTGCGCATGCACACACGCCCGCGTGCGAGCGGAATGCGAAGCATTAGTTTCATTTCCGCGAGCTGCGCACCTCCGTGCTTTTTAAGTTAATAGAAATTGGCTTATAGGACAAAATGTGTTGATAGCTGATTTCACCTATAAAGGCCGAGAATGATTCTGCCGGATCTAAAACACGCTCTTATATAGATCGACTCTCGTACTGCTGGTGTGAGATATGCCGCAAAGACACGCTTCATTTCCTACTCGCCGCAGTGCGATCCCTGCGGAGCATTTTTATCGTATAGGAAACGAAGTTTCCTATACGATAAAAAAGAGAGCCCTTTTTTGTAAAGAGCCCTCTTCGATAAAGGGGAGTTTCTTATTTTCCTGTCTGGCTCTGTGCCAGCTTTTTTGCACGGTCAGCCATATACTTCTCGGAGATCCTGCGGATCTTCTTTCTGCTGAAGCTGCCCATACCACCCTTCAGTCTCGGATCAAGGACATCTCTCACGCCGTCACCAAACATCGCTGCTGCAAATACCATAATGGTAATCGCAATACCGGGTGCCAGTCCGATCCAGGGGCTGGTATACATCTTGGATCTTCCCTGAGAGGTAAGAAGGTATGCCCAGCTCGGTGTCGTAACGCTTACACCGAATCCAAGGAAGTTCAAAGTAGATTCCATCATGATGGTTCCGCCAAGACTGTTTGCCAGATTCATCAGAACCAAAGGCATGATATTGGGGACAACATGGTGGATCATTCTCCAGAGATGCTTGCCGCCCAGCATTTTTGACATATTGCAATAACCACTGTCCTTGACAGAAATCGCTGCGGAGCGGATCATTCGGGATCCGCCGATACCTGTCGGAATCGACATGACCACGATCATCTGCCACATGCCGGAACCCAAAATTGTCATCAGGATCAGCATGATCAGCATTCCGGGAATGCACTGCCAGGCATCAATAAATCTCTGCAGGAGCAAATCGAATTTACCGCCTACAACGGCAGATGTCACACCGATAATTACAGAAATGATGGTCGAAATGATGGTACAGGATACACCAAGGATAACGGAGGTTCTTGCACCATATACCATATAGCTTAAGAGGTCTACGCCCATTGCCTCGGTTCCCAAAGGATGCTGGAGGCTTGGTGGCTTACAGGCATCGATCAGATGGGAGGCCAGGGTTCCGTTTACCATTTTTTCCGGTGCAATGATATCCGCAAATAAAGCTACCAGTATAAAAAATGCCAGCACAAACATACTGATAAAGGCAATTTTCTTTGTTCTCCAGAGAAGAGAAAAGAATTCCAATGTTTCATTCTGCTGCTTTTCTTTTTTCTTATTTTTTTCAGCCATTTCTTTTCCCTCCTTTACTCCAGATTAACGCGCGGATCACACCATTTATAAGCAATATCCACGATCAGATTCACGATCATAACAAAAATCGCAAAGACAACGGTACAGCCCTGCACGATCGGATAATCACGTCCGGAAAGGGCGCTGACCATCTGCTGACCAATGCCGGGCAGGTTGAACATGTTTTCAATGACAACAGAGCCGCCGATAATGCCGGCTACAGAACCACCAAAGAGGGTAATAACCGGAATCAGGGCATTTCGAAAAGCATGGAAGAACATGACCCTGCCTTCCTTCGCTCCCTTTGCCCAGGCTGTACGAACATAATCCTGTCTCATTACCTCCAGAGTCATAGTTCGAACTGCTCTGATATTCATACCCGCTTGGGTAACTGCATTTACCAAAGCCGGTACCAGGAACATTCTCATATTCAAGGCAAAATTATCCGAAATCGGTGTATAGGTCAAAGGAATCGAGAAGCCCCACCAGACGGAAGGATAAACCAGCACCATGGTACCGATCCAGAAGATCGGCAAACTGGAAAGAATAACCGACAGGGTTCTCACTACATTATCTGTCATCGTATCCGGATGGGCTGCACAGAAGAGGCCCAAGGGGATGGAAATGATCAGAGTTAATATAAAGGTCAGAACACCGAGTTCAATCGATACCGGAAGCTGTCTCTTTAAGATATTCCATACCGGTTCTCCCTTAAACAGGCTGTCTCCCATGCTTCCATGACAAAGGTCATTCAGCCAGATGCCAAACTGTACGACGGCCGGTTTATCCAATCCCAGCTTTGCCTCAGCCTCTTCATAGGTAATGGTAAGACCACTTTGAGAATAGTTATATACCACCTGATCCACTGCACTGCCCGGGATCATCCTCATCAGGATAAATACGATAAGACATACCAGAAGAAATGTAGGAATCAGCAAAAGTACTCTCTTGAGCACATATTTTCCCATTTAAAATTCCCCCTTTCCATATTCCGCTGCAACCTTATGGCAGGCACACATATGCCCTTCTCCGATATCCATCATAACCGGCTCCTCTTTTCTGCAGATTTCCTTTGCATAGGGACATCTTGTACAGAAATTACAGCCTGCAGGCGGATTGATCGGACTTGGAATTTCACCTTCCAGAAGGATTCTCTTTCTCTCCCTGTCAATTTTGGGTTTCGGAATCGGTGCTGCCGAGATCAAAGCCTGTGTATAAGGATGAAGCGGCTTGTCATAGAGCTCATCTGATGAGGTCAGCTCCATGAACTGTCCCAGATACATAACCGCAACATTGTTGGAGATATGCCTGACTACCGACAGATCATGTCCGATAAAGATATAAGTCAGACCCAGTTCTTTTTGTAATTGCATCATCAGACCCACAATTTGTGCCTGAATCGATACATCAAGAGCCGATACGATCTCATCGCAAACAATGAAAGAAGGTGAAATCGCCAGAGCTCTGGCGATGGAAATTCTCTGTCTCTGTCCTCCAGAGAACTCATGGGGATAGCGCTCCGCAAAATCCGGGTTCAAGCCAACCAGGATCAACATTCTCCTGACCAGATCTGCCTGTTCCGCCTTATCTGTGACCAGCTTATTGATTCG
This sequence comes from Prevotella sp. CAG:279, assembly GCA_963637505.1. Taxonomy (GTDB): domain Bacteria; phylum Bacillota; class Clostridia; order Lachnospirales; family Lachnospiraceae; genus RUG14243. The sequence continues at coordinate 11,346 of CAVHNP010000009.1, read as the reverse complement.
GACCCCCTCCAGAATGGAATCCTTGATCTTCATTCTCGGATCGAGGGAAGCAAAGGGATCCTGGGTGATCATGGTAAGATCCTCATGATATTTGTCCAGCTTATCTCCCTTGATCTCGGATACGTTGTAACCCTTATAAACGATAGACCCCTCTGTAATATTGAGATTTCTCATAATACAGTTACCAATCGTAGATTTACCGGAACCGGACTCTCCTACGATACCCAGGGTTTCTCCACGATAAATGGTAAAGGTAACGCCATCTACCGCTTTTACACTTCCGACCTGCTTCTTCAGCAATCCCTTTGTAACCGGAAAATGCATCTTCAGATTCGTTACTTCCAGGATTGGTCTTCCCTTGCTCTCTTCCGTCTCCGGCTGCCTTTCAATGTCCCTTGCCACATCCTTCATAATGTCATCATTGATCGGAAGCTCTACGGTTACGGGTTTTTTCTTTGTTTCTTGCATTGTCAAACCAGCGCCCTCCTTTCTTCCTCTGTCTGATCCATATGGAAACATGCGCAAATGTGTCCCGGTTCAATCTCTACTTCCTTCGGTCTCTCCTGAAAGCACTGCTCTGTTGCATATTTACATCTCGCTGCAAAAGCACAGGAGTTTTCTTTGATCACTGACATATCAGGCGGATCACCCTCAATAGTATGAAGGCCGTGGCTTCTCGGCAGATCCAGCCTTGGAACCGCACAGATCAGACCTAAGGTATAAGGATGATGCGGATTATCAAAAATGTGTTCCGGATTACCGGCTTCCACGATCTTTCCTCCGTAAACCACCTTTACTGTATCTGCATATCTGGCTACGACACCCAGATTATGGGTGATCAGGATCAGGGCTGTTCCATATTCCTCCCGCAGGGAATTCAGCTGTTCCAATACCTGTGCCTGTACCGTAACGTCGAGAGCCGTTGTCGGTTCATCGCAAATCAGAATCTCCGGATCGCAGCTCATTGCCATGGCAATCATGGCTCTCTGCTGCATACCGCCCGATAATTCAAAGGGATACTGCTTTGCCCTGACCTCTGGATTTGGAATATTAACCTTAGCCAAAAGCTCTATCGCCTTTTGCATTGCCTCTTTTTTTGAAGTTTTGGGATTATGAATTCGAATCGTTTCTGATATCTGCTTTCCGATGGTAACAACAGGATTTAAAGCGGTCGACGGCTCCTGAAAGATCATACTGATCTTCGAACCCCTGATCTTTCTGATCTCATCATCATTTGCCAAAAGCAGATCCTCTCCATGAAAAAGAATCTTTCCGCCGACTACCAGTCCGGGCGGATAAGGAATCAGCCCCATTACCGATAAGGCGCTGACACTTTTTCCGGAACCAGACTCGCCTACGATGGCAACGAATTCTCCCTTATGTACCTGATAGGAAAGATCATCAGAAGCACGCATTTCCTTGATTTCTTTTTTCCCGCTGAGAAAATAGGTTTTCAAATGCTGTACATCCAAGATAACCTCTCTGTCTTCCATTGACATCTCCCCCTTTTTCCGATTAAGTGAAACTAAAAAGTGTGCGCTTGCGCACACGCCCGCGCGCGAGCGGAATGCGAAGCATTGGTTTCCGCTTTGGTCGTATTGCTTCGCAACACGACATATTGCGAGCTGCGCATCTCCGTGCCTTTCACTGAATCGGAATTCTTTCAGAATTCTGATTCAGTGAAAAGGCAGCTGTGAACTATGTCACACCTGCCTTAACGCTTATAGTTCTCGCCTATTAATAAACCGGTTTTTGTTTATTTGATAGTTTCCTATCGATTTTATTCTTCCGATCACTCAACCCAGATTCTGGAAAGAATATCGCCTGCGAAGTAGTACTGGGTCCACTTCTCACCGTTCCAGCCCTTTACAGCTGTGCTTACATAGTTGTTATATTCCTGAGAATAGCTAACCAGTAAGAAATAGTGCTGAGCAAGGAAGTCCTGTGATAATTCGCCGGATGCTGCTACCATCTCATCCAAAGTTGCTGCATTGGTAATCTTATCGCAAAGATCATCAATTTCCTGATTGGTCTGGAATACGTTATTCATAACTCCGTCAGAACGGAAGATGGCAACGATTGCATTTGTTTTATCTGTTCCGAGAGATCCATACTGGGAAGCCGGATCTGTTCTGTCTGTACCGTGCTTTGTCATCTCAGGCGGTGTAGATACCACATTGATATTCATGGTAATGCCAACTGCTGCCAGATATTCTGCTGCCAGCTTGAAGGAATCAATCGGCTGTGCCTCATAGAGGTAAACGTCAAATTCAAAGCCATCTGCATAACCCGCTTCTTCCAGAAGCTGCTTTGCAAGATCCGGATTGTAGGTATATTCTTCGAATAATTCTTCGGAGCATCCTGCTTCCGTATTCAGACCGGTTCCCTGTAAGAAGAGGTTAATGTTCTTCTCTTCATCTGTATCATAGCTATAGCCGTTGTATTCACTGATTGCCTCAAGATCGATTGCATACTGCATTGCCTTACGAACATTTACATCTTCCAAAGCCTTCACAGGGTTGTCACCAAGCTTTAATGCTACGCCCGGGCAGTCATTGTAATACTTATAGGTATTTACCTTTCCATCAGGAATTGTGGAAGCTTCATCTGCACTGATCAGCACATTGTTTGCTACAAGAGCCTGAATTTCTCCACTGATGATGGAGGATGTCATGGTTGCTGTATCAAGTGTATGTACCAGGTTGATCTCCGAGAGATAAGGAAGCGGATTACCATCAGCATCCTTCTGCCAGTATCCCGGGTTTGCCGTAAATGTCATAGTATTGTCATTGACATAGTTGGTCAGGATAAAGGCTCCTGTACCACCTGCATAATGCCAGTTGGTCTTCTGCTCATCAGAAAGCTGATCCCACTCCGGTCCGCAGATATCAAGCATCACGCACATGAATTTCTGAATATCAAGTTCTGTATTGGTATTAAAGTTAAACTTAACTGTCTTATCATCTACAGCCTCTACGGAATCCAGCATGGAAAGAGATGCCGGCCAGTCGGTCTGCTCCATGGAAATCTTCTCTACGCCATCAAATCCCATTACCCTGTCATAGCTGTATTTAACGTCTGCTGCTGTCAGGGCACGGCCGCCATAGATGTCATATTCCTCATCCATGCCTACTGCTGTCTTATCGGCAAAGTTTACATCATCCTGCAAAGTTACGGTCAAGGATGAATAGTCATCTGCCATCTCCCAGGATTTTGCAAGGTTGCCGGCAATATAGTTGATATCAAGGTAAGCTGTCTTAAAGCCAAGCTCCTCTCTGTCATCCCAGTTGATCTGCCACAAAGACTCACTGAAAAGGTCAATAAAATTACGGTTATCATTGGCGGATACATCGTACTCATTGTAAAACTCCGACCAGTAGGTTGTAAATGTGCCGCCATATACCGGTGTTCCGGATTCGAAAGCCGGATCTTCCGCTTCTGCACTCTGTGCATTGGCAGATGCCCCCTCTGCACTTTCCGAACTGCTTCCGCCTCCGCCACAGGCTACGAGTGACAAGGTCATAGCTCCTGCAGCTGTGACTGCCAGACAGCGTCTTAATAAATTCTTCATACCTGAATTCCTCCTTTTCACAAGAAGAAGATCCCCCTCTTGCTCTTCCTTTTTCGGTAATTTTCCTAATTCAAACCGGTTTTTGATGAAAAAATTGTAGCATTCCACTAATGCGCATAAAAGGACGTTTATTGCGTGAAAATGTGTTCTTATTTTCCATGCAATAAACGCCCTTTTATCTGCTGTCTTTTCTGTTTTCTCTTTATTTTATACCGTAAAGCCTTCTGTAGGCATTCGGAGAAATGCCGTATCTCTCCTTGAATTTGCGATAGAAAAAGCTGGTATTTTCATAGCCTACGGAAACTGCCACCTCAAATACCGAAAGTCTCGCATTACGAAGAAGCTGTCCTGCCTGCTCAAAGCGTCTCTTCAAAAGCAGTTCCTTAAAAGTCATTCCAAAAGCTTTCGATACCTGTCTGCTCAGAGAGGATTTGGACTGCTTCATTTCCTTCGCCAAAGCACTCAGGCTCGCATCCCGGTAATGATGTTCAATATATTCTTCCACTCTTTCCTTCAACTCCCTCTGCGGATCACTGGCCTTATCCGCCACAGCCGCAGAGAGGTTTCTGCCCAGGGCCAGATACATGGCTGTAATGACAGTTGCCGTGATCTGCGGATCCGGACAGGCGCCATCCATGATATTCTCATCATCAATATAAGGAAAAGCCGCATAAATCAGGGTTTCGGCAAGATTAAATACCGCAAGATCCTCTATCCCCTTAAAATGGATATAACTATTGAACCTTGTATTTTTTCGGAGGGAATCCATCAGAAACTCCCGCAGCTGATTATCATTACTCAGCTTGATCAACATTTCCTCCAGGAATTCCGGCCGCATTAAAAAATTGATCACAATATCATCCTCACCCAGTTTTTCTGTCGAAACCAGGGTGTCCTGTCCCGGAATGATAAATTCACCTGCTTTTACTTCAATGACCTGATCCCCGATCCGCATCTTCAGACTGCCGTTTACCACATAGCTGGTCTGGATCATATTGTTCTTATGCATAGGCCAGGAAACATAGCGCATCATTCTGCCGATTGCGATCTTATCATGAAATCTTCGATAGGTTTCTGCATCCTTCTTCTGCGAGTTTGCGATCATTTCATCCATAAACTCCGCCCGGTACTCCGTGCTGTTTTTTAATTTTTTCTCTATCTCGGTTTCTGTCTTCAATATGTTAAGTAATTTTTCATTAAAAGCTCTCACTACTTTAATCAGACTCCTATTGCTTTCTTCTTTCTGATCAGGCTTTTCCAGGAATATAGAGCAAAACGTATCAATCACTGATTCCAGCCATAAAGGACGAGATGTTCTGCTCAGGATCATTCTTATTTTTTACTATAACATAAAAGACGGATACCTTTGTGCTATACATAGGTATCCGCCCGAATGAAGAAACTAATTTTTATTTGTTTTTATTTACAATAGTTCGCTGCCTCTGTTCCCGCGATAAAGCCTTCATTATAGGCCATCGTCAGGGATGAGAATACGCTTTCCAGATAATCTACACAAACATCTCCATGTCCCATAATGCCTCTGGTCGTATCACCGCAGGCATAAAGACCCGGGATTGGATTCGCGTCCTTTAATACAGACGCATTCTCATCGATCACCATACCACCGATCGAATTCTCATGGAATATCTTCATCTTGATCGCATAAAAAGGTCCCTCTTTTAAAGGAATGGCATCATGCTTCGGCTTCATAAAATCCGGAAAATCCGGCGGGTAGACTCTTGGACTCTTCGTGGACTCATTATAGTCTTCTACCTTTTTCAGGAAGGCTTCTGTATCAGCAAAGCCGCATTTTTCTGCCAGATCTTCTAAGCTATCTGCAATGACGATCGCACCGTCTTCTGCCTCTTCCGCAAAAACTTCTCTCCAGTTTTTCTGGAAGGCAGGAAGATCCATACCTTCTGACTGGGGCGGTTCTTTCTTTGCCTCTTCTATTGCAGTCCGGCAAATCCGGTCATCAACGATTTTATAGCCAAACCATCTTGATGTTTTGGTCAGGTCGCTTACTTCCTTTCCCATCTGTCCCTGAAAAAGAGCTCCGTCACAATCTACTTCAAAGCCATCCTGATTCTGGTAAACCGCCATAGAAGCACAGGGATAAGGGTGCCGCATGGGGCCAAACATATTGACACGTCTGTTGACATAGTCGATATCCGCACCAATCTCCTCGCACATGCTGATACCGTCTCCGGTACAGCCTGCTCCGGTAAAGATGTGCACCTTTTCCTTGCCCTCATCATCATAAAAAAGAGGTGCAAATTTCTGCATCAGCTCCTTATTTCTGCTGAAAGCGCCGGATGCAAGGACGACTGCTTTAGCATGGATTTCGATCTCTCCGCCTTCATCTTCTGCCAAAAGACCGCTCACCTTGCCTTCTTCATCCAAAAGCAGCTTTTTCCCGCTGGTCTTCAACAAAAGTTCTCCTCCGTTTTTCAGAAAGTCCTCCTGCATTCTTTCAGCCATAAAAGAACCTATCTCTCCCGGTCCGATCATTCTGTCGATTCTCTTCGAAGCGTCCTTCCATTCGTAGTTGGCAATAAACATAGGTGATGGAGGAAAGGGTCCCATCTGTCCTGCCTTCACCTCATAAGAATCCAGCATATGATGCTTTTCGATCAGCCAGTCTGCGAATTTCTCATTTGCCCAGAACATTCTCTTCAGAAGCTTGGGATCTGTCTCCGGCAGTCTCTCCATGAATTCCCGATATTTCTTCTCTCTCTCATCCGCAAGTCCCAGCTTCTCTGCTCCCTTGCACCAGTGGACACGAAAACCGCCTGCATACCAGGAGCTTCCGCCCACCTCATGCATTTTTTCGAGAAGAATAACGGATTTGCCTTCATCCAAAGCTTTATTGGCTGCCACCAGGCCGGCTCCGCCGCCACCTACCACACAGACATCGCAGCTTTTGACCAGCTTTTCATGCTTTGGCACTTCTTTTTCTTCTGCCTCTTCATCATAGATACATCCATTGTGACAGACCTTCACACAGGCAGAGCAGGATATACACTTTTCCGGATCGATCCAATATTTCGCATTTTTAAAGCGGATTGCTCCGACCGGGCATCCTGTTCGGCATCTGTGACAGGCACTGCACAGTTCCTGTTTGATCACATAGGACAAAAAAATCCCCCCTTTTCTTTTATTTTCAGGATTGTTACATCCATTCTAATAAATAAAAAAGGGGAGTATAATATTCTTTCTTGCGGGAAAATGTATTCTTTTTTGCAGCGCTTTTTCGGCTTTTTCAGTCTTTCCCAACGACCTCATAGTCATAATCCGAGCTGAAACGTCCTTTCAGGCCTTCTGAAATATAGACCTTTCCATCCTCCGTCATGATCACAAAATCAAACTCATCGCTATGTGCTCTCCAATAACTGCTCGCCTGATCCAGTCCCATGACAAAAAGGGCTGTTGAAAGGCCGTCAGCCAATGTTCCGTCTGAGGAAACGATCGTTACGGAGGTCAGACCGGAGTCAGAAGGATAGCCTGTCGAGGGATCCAGGATATGATGGTAGGTAACGCCACCTTCTTCAAAGTAGCGTTCATAGCCGCCTGAGGTGATCACGGCTCCGTCTTCGATCTCTACAATGCCCAGAAATTTGGACTCACTGTCCGGATCGGAAGGATCCCGGATCGCGATCCGCCAGTTTTCTCCGTCTTCTTTGGATCCATAGATCTGCACATTTCCGCCTAAGGACACTCTGGCAGACTGCAGGTCATAGCCTGCAAAAAGATCCATCAGATGGGAGGAGGTATAGCCCTTTGCGATTCCACCCAGATCGATCCTGCTGCCGTCCTCCAGCCGGACTTCTCCGCTCTCGTCATTTACCTTTACCTTATCATAGCCGACAGAGGCCAGGAGCTTTTCTATCTCGCTCTGCTCCGGCACCCGGTATTCCTGGCTGGTAAATCCCCAGGCCTGCATCAAAGGATAGATCGTAATATCAAAGGCGCCCTCTGTGCTTTCCGATATTTCCAAAGCCCGCTCGATCAGCTCTTTTGTTTCCGTTGATACAAAGGCATCTCCGGAAGCATTCAGGGCATAGATCTCGCTCTTTTTATTTTCTGCCCCAAGGAGGGTATCCAAGCGATTGATCTCTGAACAAGCCTCATCCACAGCTTCCTGGGCATCCTTTCCGACCGCATCGATCGTCATTACCGTGTCCATGGCAAAGATCTGTCTGCTGGCTTCTTTCTTTTTTTCCGTATGCTTATAAACAGCAAATGCGGTGATCGCACATGCAAGGAGGATCACCGCAGAAAGTATTCTGTATTTTACTGACTTTCTCATTTTAAATATTCTCTTTTTTCCCATTTACCGGAAAGATAATATAAACCTCCCCAGATTACAGTTACGAAGCCTGCCAGGGAATTTCCTAAGAAGAATCCGACCGCTCCCATCCCAAGGAAAAGTCCAAAGAAAAGGGAAAGGGCAATTCTGGCTGCGACTCCGTCCGCAAAAGCGATCACCATGTTCAGCATGGTATTGCCGATGCCATTGATCAGTCCGATCGAAGGGCTCATCAAGGCAAAGGTGATCATGGTAATACAACAAACCTTCATAAAGCTTCCTGCCTGCGCCAAAACCTCCGGATCTGTTGTGAAGAATCCAAAGATCTGGGTCGGGAAAAGCAGGAAAAGTGCCATCAGGATCAGACAGAAAACAGAGCCCAATCCCATCGCACAGCGGAAGGTCTGACGTACTCTGTCATTCTTGCCGGCTGCAAAATTCTGTCCTACCAAGGAGGCCGAACTGTCCGTCATCGCCTGTGAAAGGATATTCATTACGCTCTGCAGCTTCTGGGCAATACCGGTTACCGCAACAGCAACAACACCAAGGGCATTGATCTGTGCATTTACAAAGAGGAAAGAGCCATTAATAAAAAGACTCTTGGCCGTTACCGGAAGTCCGATCTTCAGCAGAATCCTCATATGAGAGGCCTGCGGCATGATTGAAGAAAGACGGAAGGTAAAACCAAACTCCTCTCTTTTTCGATATAAGAAAATCACTGCACAAAGGCAGGCCATAGACTGACCTATGATCGTAGCCCAGGCTGCTCCCTTCACGCCCCAGCGGAATTTTGCAATAAAGACATAATCCAGAACGATATTTGTAATGGTTGCCGCCACAATGAAAAGGGTCGGATGTTTGGAATCACCCATGCCTCTTAATACACCGCAGATGCCATTATAGAGAGCAATCAAAATGTTAATATAGCAGCAGATCCGAAGGTAGGAAACTGCCATATCCAGAATGGACTCCGGCGTCTGCATCAAGATCAGGATCGGTCTTGCCAAAGGAAGCACCAGCATCAGAAAGAGACCGGCGATCACTGCCATAAAAATGGTATTTCCGATGATGGCGCCCAGATCCTGCTTTCTTCCTGCCCCGATCGTCTGTGCAACATAGATCTGACTGCTCGTTGCGATTCCCAGGAAAAAGGAAAACATCAGCATGGTGATCTGTCCACCGATGCTGACGGCCGAAAGTGCATCTGTTCCGGCATAATTTCCTACAAAAAACATATCTACCAGATTAAAAGCGACCTGAAGTGTATTGGCAAGCATGATTGGCAAAGAAAAGCGAATCAGCTTGCCCATAACGCTTCCCTGGGTCAGGTCATTGATCATTGTTGTATCTGAAGCCATTATAATTCACTCACCTGATCCTGATCAATCATCTTAATACCGGCTGCGCCTAAAGCCTTTTCTGCTACTGCCTCATCATGCAGGCGGAAGATCATGAAGGCTTCCTTTGCGCCCTCTCCGCCCAGAATCGCATACATATATTCGACATTTACACCGGCTGTATTCAGGATGTTCAAAACCTTGCTGAGACCGCCCGCATGGTTGGGCACTCCTACGATCAGAACCGGTGTCAGGCTGCTGATATAACCGTTATTCTTCAGCACATCACTCGTTTCTACTACATCATCTACAATAAGCCTTGCGATACCGAAATCCCTCGCCTCTGACAAGGCCATTGCACGAATATCAATCTTTGCCTCTGCCAGTACATTCATCATCTCATTCAATGTTCCCGGCTTATTCTCAAGGAATACAGAAATCTGTTTTACACTCATGACATTTCCTCCTATCAGATCTTTCGATTATCAATTACTCTTACCGCCTTGCCTTCCGAACGGGCAATGCTCTTGGGTGCTACCAGAGTTACCTTTGCCTTAATGCCAAGCATGTTCTTGAGGCCATCGGTCAGCTCTTTCTGTCTTGCGCTGACTTCATTAATATCGTCGGTAAACATTTCCTTCGTCATCTCAACCTTTACCTCAAAGGTATCGGTATTGTTCTCGCGGCCGACAATGATCTGATAGTTTGCCGGATAGCCATGATTCAGGAGAACCGTTTCGATCTGTGACGGGAATACATTTACTCCACGGATGATCAACATATCATCAGAACGTCCTCTCGGCTTGCACATCTTCACATGCGTACGGCCGCAGGAGCATTTCTTTCTGGACAAAACACAGATATCTCTCGTACGGTAACGAAGAAGGGGATAAGCCTCCTTATCCAGACAGGTAAATACCAGCTCGCCCTGCGTTCCATCCGGAAGAACCTCTCCTGTATTCGGATCAATGATCTCCGCAATAAAGTGATCTTCATTGATATGCATACCGCTCTGCTCGGAGCATTCAAAGGAAACGCCCGGTCCTGAAATCTCTGTCAAGCCATAGATATCATAAGCCTTAATACCAAGAGTTTTCTCGATATCCTGTCTCATCTCCTCTGACCATGCTTCTGCACCAAAGATACCTGCCTTCAGAGGAATATCCTCCGGTGTCATTCCCATTTCCTTCATGGACTCACCCAGGTAAGCTGCATAAGAAGGAGTACAGCAGAGAATGGTTGCCTGCAGATCCTTGATGAACATGATCTGTCTTTCGGTATTACCGGAAGAAGTCGGAATGGTCAGACAGCCAACCTTATGGCTTCCGCCATGCAGTCCCGCACCGCCTGTGAAAAGTCCGTATCCATAGGAAACCTGGCAGACATCCTCCTTGGTTCCGCCTGCTGCCATAATGGCTCTTGCACAGCAGTCCTCCCAAAGATCGATATCATGCTGGGTATAAAAGGCAACAACTCTCTTACCTGTTGTACCTGAGGTGGACTGGATTCTGACACAATCCTTCAGATCTGTTCCCAGCAGACCGTAGGGATAAGAATCTCTCAGATCTGCCTTTGTAAGGAAGGGCAGCTTGTGGAGATCCTCAATGGATTTGATATCCTCCGGGCTAACCCCTTTTTCTTCCATTTTCTTCCTATAATAAGGTACATTGTCCCAAACATGCTGTACCTGTTTTACCAGCTTCTCATTCTGAATCTCAATGATCTTCTCGCGCGGCGCGCATTCAATCTCTTCCTGATAATACCTTTCCATTGTAACTTTCCTCCTGCGGTTTTCTTTCCTGTTTTTATCTGATTTTACTTCCTATGTTTTCTTCAGATTTAGTACTAGCATATCACATTTCAGGCGCTGCTTCACTTATTTTAAAAACCCTCTTAATTATATTGAATAATACGATTACTATTACATAAAAAAGTATGCGCTTGCGCATACGCCCGCGCGCGAGCGGAATGCGAAGAGCTTAATGACGAACGCTTCATAAGCGCAGCTCCCACTTGGTCGCATTGCTTCGCAACACGACATACCGCGAGCTGCGCATCTCCGTGCTTTTTTATCGTAAATGGTAAATAACCCGTCCTGCTAAATATTAGCGCCAGCCTTTCGGCTGGCG
>CAVHNP010000008.1:0-48609 GCA_963637505.1 Prevotella sp. CAG:279 | reverse complement strand
GGCCATGCTCGATCTCTACATTGGCACCCAGGGCACGGAAGCCCTTGATGTGAAGATCGATCGGACGGCTTCCGATATCACATCCGCCGGGGAAAGCAACTTCTGCTCTCTTATATTTACCGAGGAGGGCTCCTAAAAGATAATAGGAAGCTCTGATCTTGTTGATATATTCATAATCCACAGATACGGAATGAATCTCGGATGCGTTTACCTTAATACAATGGCGATTTACTCTTTCGATTTTAACACCGATATTCTCCATGGCATGCATCAGAACGCCGATATCACGAACATCGGGAAGATTATCTATTACTACGGTTTCATCCGTCATGATCGCGGCTGCAAGAATCGCCAGCGCTGCATTTTTTGCGCCTCCGATCTCAACCTCTCCTACTAACGGATTACCACCCTTTATCACATACTGTTCCATCAGTCACCTCTAAATTTGTACTGCAAGCAGCTTGCAGCCCCTCTTTTCTCTATAGCTATCATAGGTATTTCAAGGGAATCCTCTATGATAGGAAATGGGTCTGTGACCCTGCTGGTTACATTTTCACATATGGACTAATTATAACATAACAGGTTCATTTGTAAACCGATGAAAGTCACTCTCTTTTTTCACTTTTTCTTGCGACTTTTTTGACAATTCAAAAAGAATCTTAAAATAATCCAGTAGTCCGATGCTTATTTTAATGAAGATACAGGGCTTTCATAATCTCTTCTACTGTTTCTTCAATTCCCAATTTATCCTGATGAATGGTAATATCCGCATATTTTGCATAAAGAGGTGCCCTCTCCTCATAAAGCATACGAAGGGTCTGACCTCTCTTCAGCACAACGCCTCTTCGCTTCAGATTATGGAGTCTTCTGGAGAGAACCCGGTAGGAGGTTTTCAGATACACCACCTGCCCGATCTGCCGCAGATGCTTCATGGCCTGTTCGCAGTAAACCACGCTGCCGCCGGTCGCGATCACCGTATGATCTGCCTCAATTCCGGCATTGACCCGGTCTTCTATTTTAATAAATCCATCCGTTCCTTCGTCAGCCATGATCTCCGAAAGGGTTCTGCCTTCTTCCTTCTGGATCAGAAGATCCGAATCCAGAAACTGATAACCTGCCACCTTGGCCAGGATGACACCGGCCGTACTTTTTCCGGTTCCCGGCATCCCGATCAGAATAATATTGTTGCCTTTTTTACTCTCTGCCATTCTTCCTGTCCTCTCCTATTTGAAAAGTCCCAGATCAAAAAGAATATAGCCTGCGATACAAAGGAAGTTCAAAATGCTGATTCCAAGGGCCCAAAGGGCCGGTCTTGTAACCTTTTTGATACTCTCCTCCTTCAGGTTTGTCTCTGCCAGTTCCTTTGTCAGGCTCTCCTGCAGTTCATTTAAGGATGCGGATACATTACGGTAGGAAGAAAGATTCTCCTGGTGGGTCTTGTCGGAAAGATCCATCTTGATCTTATCCAGCTTGGCTTCCAGCTGCTTAAAGTCTACTTCCAGCTGGGCTGTCTGTTCCTTTGTGATCTCCTCGTTATTATCCACCTTCTCCTGGATGATAGAAGCAAGGTCATTGATCTTGGCTTCTACCGCATAGGTCAGATTTCGCATCTGGGCCTCTGTGCTGCGGAGAACATTGTCGGCCTCCTCCTGTCTGGCATCTACGACTGCCTTCAGGTCTCTCGCCTCGAGTTCCTTCTGCTCTACTGTCTCTTCCAGTTCCCGGAATCTGTTCTCCCGGTCATTCAGCTTATCCTGCAGCTCACTTGCCTTATTCTTGAAAAGATCGATCTGACGGATCAGATAATCATCCTGATCCACCTCAAGCAGCTTATTTTCTCCCTTCAGAAGGGAAATATCCTTCAGCTTCTTTTTCTTCTTTTCTGCATTTGCCATTATGAACCAGCCTTTCCATCTATCTGATATTTCTTAATTGCTTCATTGAGCGAAAGCATTTTCGCATCCAGAGAGGAAATCATCTCTGCACAGGATTTCAGCTCCTTGCTGATATAATCCGGTGCATTTCCCTCGAATTTGTAATAGATCTTGTGCTCCAGAGAGGCCCAGAAATCCATTGCAATTGTTCGGATCTGGATCTCAACCTTCACATCCACCACCCGGTCGGACATAAAGATCGGCACGGTTACGATCATATGATAGGATTTATAACCGTTTTCCTTCGGATTTTTGAAGTAATCCTTTACCGAAATGACCTTCAGGTCATTCTGCTGGCCGATCATTTCCGCCAGACGGTAAATATCGGAGGTAAAGGAGCAGACCAGCCTCAAACCCGCAATATCATTGATATATTTGATCATATTCGGGATCGTGCTTTCATAACCCTGTCTTCTCAGCTTCTTGACGATACTCTCCGGGGTCTTGATCCTGGATTTGATGTACTCAATCGGATTGTAATTATTTCGATACTGGAATTCATCGCTTAGGATCTCCAGTTTTGTTCTGACCTCTTTGATCGCAGCATTATATAAGAAGACGACGGTTTCCCAACTTTCCAGATCGTCTCCAAGCTCTTCCATGGATGCCATATAGCATTCCCCTTTCTAATCATCCTCCTCGATCACCTGCAGTTCCAGATAATCAAAGGGGACCTCTTCTACAAAACTATCCTGATAGAAACGGACTCTGGCATGCTTTTGAAATTCCCTGATATTGGAATCCAGCCAGATCGGATGTCCCAGATCAAAGCTGCTGCAGATCTCCTCCACTGCTGCAAAGACCTTATGGGTTCTGGTCTCCTCCCTGTCATCCTCGATCACCATATCGCGGAGCAGGTGATTGCTTTTCCATTCTTTTGCCCAGATTCTAAACATGGATCAATGATTCTTCCTTTGTCTTTTTGCTTCATACATACAAATGGAGGCTGCCACCGCTGCATTCAGCGATTCTACCTTTCCTTCCATGGGAATGCGGATCTTCTGATCGGCCAGATCAGAGAGTTCCTTCGACAGGCCATTGCCTTCATTCCCGATGAAAAAGCCGCAGCTTCCTGTATAATCCGCTTCATCATATTCAAATTCTGCCGAAAGATCGGCGGCCGCAAAGCGTACCCCCTTCTTCTGCAGACTGCCTACTGCTTCTGTCAGATCCTCTGCCACGACAAAGGGAATCCGATAGATGGATCCCATGGTGGAACGGATCGTCTTGGGATTGTAATAATCCACTGTTGTTTTATTGGCCAAAACACCGCTCAGGCCTGCCCCTTCTCCCGTACGGATCATGGTGCCGAGATTGCCCGGATCCTGTATGCTTTCCAGAACAAGGATCAGAGCCGGTTTCTCCTTGGGCAGAAGATCTTCGATCTCATAGTGTTTCTGTTCAACTACGCAAAGGATTCCCTGGGGACTGACTGTTCCGCTCACCTTTCCAAAAACCTGATCGGAAAGCAGCTCATAGTCAACCTGATCCAAAAGACCGTCTTCTCTGTGCTCTGCCTCAAAGCGCTCCGAAACATAGACTGCCTTGAGACGATCCTTGGGAACCTCACGGAACATGCGAATTCCTTCTACCGGAAAACAGCCCGTCTTCCTTCTTTCCTTTGCCTTTTCCAGAAGTCTCACAAGTGCCTTAACCTGTGCATTTTCCACACTCGTAATCATATTATGTTTCTTCTCCTATTGCAACGACCTCTCTGTGACTTTTACGTTCCCTTCTCCGAACAATTCCTTTAATCTGTCCAGGAGTTTGTCATCCGCCTTCACACTCATCTTCCGGCCAAGGCGCTTGATCTGCCTTTCCTTTTTTAGGAAAACGACTACTTCATCATTGCCTTCTGACAGATGCAGGGCACTTAAGAGCTCCTGCTGGTAGGCCTGATAGCTTTCCTTATCATTGAACTGGATCCAGATATCCTTCTGCGTATCCTCAAAGCGGACAATATGATCACAGATCAGCTTTCCGTCCTGTTCGTCTTCCAGGCTTACCCTTCCTGTAATGAAAACCTTCGCGTCCTCCAGCAAAAGATCCCGGTAAAGCTCATACTTATTCGGAAAAACGATGACTTCCACTGTTCCAAAGAGATCCTCCAGGGTAAGAAAGGCCATTGTCTTATTGTTCTTGGTTCCCTTGACCGTAAGGCCGGTGATCATACCGCCGACCGTCACATATTTATTATCCTCGACAAGGGGTTCTCCCTTCTCTTCATCAATGACAAAATCTGCCGTAGAGGCGGTAATAAATTTCTTCATTTTGTCCTGATATTCCTCCAGGGGATGGCCGCTGACATAGATGCCCAGGACCTCTTTCTCAAAGGCCAGAAGCTCCTGCCGGTCAAATTCCCCGACATCCGGGAGCTTGATCTGATATTCGCTCCTTTCCTCCTCTGACATCAGGTCAAAGAGGGACATCTGCCCCTTGATATTATTTTTCTTCTCGGCAGCCGCATTGTCGATCACCCGGATATAAACCTGCAGATACTGCTTTCTGCTTCCGCCCAGAGAATCGAAGGTGCCTGCCTTGATCAGACTTTCCACGGTTCTTTTATTGATTTCCTTTGTTGTCAGTCTTTCGCAGAAATCCGACAGGGATTTAAACTTTCCATGGGCATTTCTCTCTGCCACAATGGCCTCGATGACAGACCGACCCACGGATTTGATGGCGGATAAGCCATAGAGGATGGCATCTCCTTTTACGGAAAATCCCCATTCTCCTTCATTGATATCCGGCGGCAGGATCTCAATTCCCAGATCCTTGGCCTCCCGAATATACTCGGAGACCTTGGGCAGATTATCGATCACAGAAGTCATCAGAGCCGCAAAATATTCTACCGGATAATAGTATTTCAGATAAGCCGTCTCATAGGTGACTACCGCATAAGCCGCTGCATGGGACTTGTTGAAGGCATATTTGGCGAAATCGATCATTTCGTCATAAATCTTATTGGCCGTCTTCTCATCAATGCCATTCGCAATGCAGCCCTTGACCCCTTCTGCCTCGTTGCCGTAAACGAAATTATGCCTCTCCTTCTGCATGACCTCGGTCTTTTTCTTGGACATGGCTCTTCTGACCAGATCACTTCGTCCCAGGGTATAGCCTGCCAGATCCCTTACGATCTGCATAACCTGTTCCTGATAAACGATACAGCCATAGGTCGGCGCAAGGATTGGCTCCAGCTGGGGACAGTCATAGCTGATCTCATCCGCATGATTTTTACCCTTGATATAGGCCGGGATAAAATCCATGGGGCCCGGTCTGTAAAGAGCAATTCCCGCAATGACATCTTCCAAACAGCTGGGACGAAGTTCCTTCATGAAACTCTTCATACCGGCACTCTCCAACTGGAAGACACCCTCTGTCCTGCCGGTAGAGATGGCATCATAAACCGCCTTGTCATTCAGATCGATCCGGTCAATATCCAGCTCGACACCCCGGTTTTCCTTGATTAGCTTCAGGGCATTCTGAATAACGGTCAGGTTACGCAGGCCCAAGAAGTCCATCTTCAAAAGGCCCAGCTCTTCTACCGTTGTCATCGTAAACTGGGTTGTGATCGTTCCGTCCTGGGCTCTGGAAAGAGGCAGGTATTCATCCATTCTTTCCTGGCTGATCACAACGCCGGCCGCATGCATGGAGGTATTTCTCGGAAGTCCCTCCAACCTCTTGGACATATCGATCAGATTCCGAACCGTTTCATCCTCTTCATACTGCTTCCGCAGCTCGCTGTTCATCTTCAGCGCCTTATCAATTGTGATCCCCTGCTCATTCGGGATCATCTTGGCGATCGAAGAACAGAAGGCATAGGGCAGATCCATGACACGACCTACATCACGGATGGCTCCTTTTGCCAGCATGGTACCGAAGGTAACGATCTGTACCACGTGATCCTTGCCATATTTTTCCATGACATAATCGATCACCTCACCCCTCCGGTTCACGCAGAAATCCACGTCAATATCAGGCATGGAAACTCGTTCCGGATTCAGGAAACGCTCAAAGATCAGATTATAGCGGATGGGATCGATATTGGTGATTCCCAGACTGTAGGAAACGATGGAGCCTGCTGCCGATCCTCGTCCGGGACCGACCATAATATCCTGCGATCTGGCATAATTGATAAAATCCCAGACGATCAGGAAATAATCCACATATCCCATCTTTCGGATGACGGAAAGCTCATATTCCAGCCTTTCCTTCAGCTCTTCTGTGGCATCCGGATACCTTTTTGCAAAGCCTTCCTTGCAAAGGCGGGTCAGGTATTCATCCGAACTCAAGCCGTCCGGCACCTGATACTTGGGCAGCTTGGATTCATGGAATACGATCTCCACATTGCAGCGGTCCGCGATCTTCTGGGTCTGCTCGATCGCCTCCGGCACGTAGGGGAAAAGCGCCCTCATCTCCGCTTCGGATTTGACATAGTACTGTCCGCCTTCATAGCGGAGTCTGTTTTCATCGCTCAGCTTCTTGCCTGTCTGCAGGCAGAGCAGAATATCATGGGGCTCTGCATCCGTATCATAGGTATAATGGCAGTCATTTGTCGCAACCAGCTTGATCCCGGTCTCTTCAGACAGACGCAGCAGCTTCTGGTTGACCGCTCTCTGCAGGGGGATTCCATGATCCTGCAGCTCCAGGAAATAGTTATCCTCTCCGAAGACCTCTTTATGCCAGAGGGCTGCCTCCTTTGCCGCTTCATACTGCTCTGCTCCCAGCTTTCTCTGCACCTCGCCGGCCAGGCAGGCAGATAGGCAGATGATACCCTCGTGATATTTTTCCAAGGTTTCCCGATCCACCCTGGGCTTATAATAGTAGCCTTCCGTAAATCCGATCGAGACGATCTTGATCAGATTGTGATAGCCCAGATCGTTTTCCGCCAAAAGGATCAGATGATAATAACGATCCTCTCCCGTATGGAGATCCTTTTCCAGGCGGGAGCCCGGTGCAACATAGACCTCACAGCCCAGGATTGGCTTAATTCCCTGCGCCTTTGCTTCCTTGTAGAAATCGATCACGCCATACATGACACCATGATCCGTGATCGCCGCACTGTTCATGCCAAGCTCTTTGACCCTTGCTACATATTCTTTGATTTTATTGGAACCATCTAAGAGACTGTATTCCGTATGGGTATGTAAATGTACAAATGACATAATCTTTTCTTTCTGCCTATGCTAACAATTTTTAAAGTAACTAACCTAATGTCTTATTGTCTAAACGCATTCTCTTGTATTATATTTGATAAGAAGATGTCAAAATCTATATCAATACGTATTGTTACTTTATTAAGGAGGTACTGTTATGGCTTATGTAATCAGCGATGCTTGCATCATGTGTGGTTCTTGTGAAGGTGAATGTCCGATGGGCGCTATCTCTGCAGGCGACAGCCAGTACGAAATCGATGGCGGAGCTTGCATCGATTGCGGAACTTGCGAAGGTGCTTGCCCGGTAGGCGCTATCTCTGCAGAATAATCATTTTTGATTACACAATCGCAAAGAGTGAAGAAAAGCTGTGTCGAATATCGGCACAGCTTTTTTGCTTTTTTATCGTATAGGAAACTTCGTTTCCTATACGATAAAAAAGCTCCGCAGGAATCGCACTGCTGACAGTTTAATCGTTATTCTGCCTTCTCTCCAGATTACGGAACTGGGTATACTGGGGCAGCCACATCAGATTCACTGTTCCCGTAGGGCCGTTTCTTTGCTTGGCAATGATCACCTCAGCAATATTCTTTGCCTCGGAATCCTTATTATAGTATTCATCTCGATAGAGGAACATAACCACATCGGCATCCTGCTCGATCGCACCTGACTCTCGAAGATCGGACAGCATAGGACGCTTGTCATCTCTCTTTTCCACTGCTCGTGACAGCTGGGATAAGGCGATGATCGGTACATTCAGCTCTCTGGCAATCGCCTTTAAGGCTCTGGAGATATCGGAGATCTCCTGCTGCCTGGATTCATTTCTTGTTCCGCCCGCCGTCATCAACTGGAGGTAATCGATCAGAATCAGCTTGATATCATATTCGAGCTTATATTTTCTGGCCTTGGAACGCAGGGCTGCGGTGGAGATGGACGGCGTGTCATCGATGATCAGGCCGGATTTACCGAGTACACCCGCACTCTCGATCAAACACTCCCATTCCTCATCTCTTAAGTTACCGCTTCGGATACTCTGGGAATCTACATGGGATTCCATAGAGAGCAAACGGTTGGTCAGCTGTTCCTTTGACATCTCCAGACTGAAGATGGCTACCGCTTCTTTTCTCTTGGTGACAACATGCTGGGCAATATTCAAGGCAAATGCAGTCTTACCCATGGAAGGTCTCGCCGCAAGGAGGATCAGATCCGAAGGCTGAAATCCTGCGGTTTTATAGTCCAGATCCGTAAAGCCGGATGCCAGTCCCGTTACATTTCCCCTTGTCTTCGAAGCCTGCTCGATCTTTTCCAGAACATTGATCACGATCTGCTTGATGGGCACATAGTCATCATCTCCCCTGTTCTGCAGAACACGGAAGACCTCATGCTCGGTATGATCCATGATCTCATCCAGAGGTTCGGAATCCTCATAGCATTCCTTCTCGATGTTCTCCGCTACCCGGATTAGTCTCCGGAGGGCAGCCTTGTCGGCCACGATCTTAGCATAATGCCGGATATTGGCAGAGGTTGGTACATCCGCAACCAGACCGGCAATGAATTCGGTACTCTGTACCTCCTCCGGAAGGGATTTCTCCTTGAGCCGGTTCTGCAAAGTAACAACATCGACCGGTCTTCCCTCATTGTAGAGTTCCACCATAGCCTCGAACATACCACCAAACTGCTTATGATAAAAATCATCCTTGGTGATCGTCTCACAAGCCGCCACAATGGCATCCTGATCCATGATCATGGAGCCGATCACCGACTTTTCCGCTTCTAGGGAGTTGGGTAATATTCTTTTGATAATCGCATCTTCTGCCGGCATATTATTCCTCTGTAACCTTTACGCGGAGAACAGTAGATACCTGCGGATGCAGCTTCACTGTAACCTCATGAGTGCCAAATGCCTTGATGGGCTCGTCCAGGAGCAGCTTTTTCTTATCGATGTCCAGATTCAGCTGTTCCTTTGCTGCCTGGGCGATTTCCTTTGTGGAGACAGAACCGAATACCTTTCCGCCTGCACCGGCCTTAAGCTTGAGCTCAATACTCATCTCCTTAATCTCTTCTCCCAGCTTCTTTGCTTCCTCCAGACGCTCCTGAGCCAGCTTTTCATCATGCTTCTGTTTCAGCTTCAGGTCATTTAAATTCTTTGCGGTTCCTTCGATTGCTTTCTTCTTATTGATCAGATTGCGGCCATAGCCGTCACTTACCTTTACCACTTCTCCCTTTTTGCCGAGAGATTTTACATCTTCTGATAAGATAATATTCATAGTTTGATTTCTCCTTCTTCTATTCTTTTATCGAGTACGGATTTGATATAATCCATGGCTTCTTTGATGGTCTTTCCGGTGATCTGGGCTCCGGCCACGCTTCTGTGACCGCCGCCGCCGGCACATTCTAATACCGCCTGCACATCGATCTCATCAATGGAACGGCCGCTGATGTAGATCTTGCCGTTATAATCGGTAAAGACAAAGGAAGCCTTGATCCCGATAATATTCAAAAGTTCATTTGCTGCCTGAGCCGCCAAAACCGTCGGGCTCTCAACCCCTTCCGAAGGACAGCTGGTGAAAGCAAAGCAGCCTCTGTAAACCTCTGCTCTTCTGACTGCCTCCGCCCGCACCTTATAGCCGGTCATATCATTCTGCATCATCTTCCGCACCCGGGTCACATCCGCACCCTCCCGCCTCAGATAAGCCGCCGCCTCAAAGGTTCTGACACCGGTCTTAGTCGTGAAGTTGTTGGTATCTACAATAATACCTGCATAAATGGCATCTGCTTCTTCATTGCTCATCTCGAAATCGTTTGAGAAATACTGCAGGACCTCCGAGATCATCTCACAGGTAGAAGAAGCATAGGGCTCGATATAGGAAAGGACTGCGTTTTCAACCACCTCTTTGCCATGTCTGTGGTGATCAAAAACAACGATCGTATCTACCAGTTCCAGAAGCTCCGGGCATTCCGTATAGCTCGGTCTGTTGGTATCTACCACCATGACCATGGTATCTCTTCGAACCAGATCCAAGGCCTCATCCGAGCTTAAGAACATATCCTCCGGATAGCCCTTTTCCGGTGAAAAGAGTTCCTTCATGGGACGGATGGAGCTTGTTACGACATTTAAAACGATGTGGGCTTTTTTCCCCAGCAGGGTTGCCGCATGATAGATACCGATGGTCGCACCAAAGGAATCCGCATCTCCGATATGATGTCCCATAACGATCACATTGTCGGAGGTCTGGATCAGCTCCCGCAGAGCCTGGGCCTTCATTCTGGCCTTTACCCTGCTGACCTTTCCGACCTGCCGCTTGGAAGCTCCGAAGTAGGTCACATTTTCATCCTGCTTCAGAACCGCCTGATCGCCGCCTCGTCCAAGAGCCAGATCGATTGCCGCCTTAGCAGAGTTATGATTATCCCGGTAGCTTTCTCCCTCTGCACCGACACCGATGGACAGAGTTACCGAGATCTCGTTGCCGACATGTACGGTCTTGATATCTTCCAGGAGGGAGAACTTATTGTTTTCGAATTCCTGCAGATATTCCTGCTTAAAGACGATGATATATTTATCTCTCTCGAACTTCTTCAGAAGGACATTTTTCCTGGAAAAATAGCGGCTGATCTTCCGGTCGATCAGAGCCGACAGCATGGAAGCCTTGATCGAATCGATACTCTCTACTACCTCTTCGTAATTGTCTACATAGACAAGAGCCACACCCATTCTTTCTTTTTCGTATTTCTCCAGAAGCTCCTGATAATTGGTCTCATCCGAAAGGAACATGACCAGCACTTCCTTCCCATCCTGGGGCAGGCTGATATTCAGAAGCTGACCTTCATAATCCTCCACCTTTTCCCTGTGGATATTGGCAAGGAATTTTCTTTCTCCGTATTCTAAATTCACCTGGGAAATACGGTCGATCTTCTTCAGTCTCTCCTTGCTCAGAAGAGGAAAAATACCAGCAATCGCCTTGTGATAGCTGTCCTTTTTATGGAAGATCTCCCGGAACATCCGGTTCATCCAGATGATATGTCCATCCTTTTCCATCACGACATAGGGCACTTCCAGATTTTCCAAAAAACCTTCCTGCATTCTGCGGTCGTATTCCGAAAAATGAAAAGCCTCCTCTGCCAAGGCTTTTTTACAGGAATGGTAAACCAGATACCAGACCACAAAGCAAAGCAGAAGCACACCGGATGCGATCATGCCGATACGGAAATCAAAAAAATACAGTCCTACATGACAGATCGCCAAAATGATCAGAACGAAAAGCGGGCTTTTGGCAAGAAAAGCCAGTTTCTTTTTTAAGTTTACATTTACAGTCATCCTTCTCCCCCGCATCCCTCAGGATGTCAAACAGGTATAGATACGCATACTCTCATAGATTATACACAATCTTGCAAAAACTAGCAATCAAAGCCGCTCTCTTTACAGCTGCCTCCTGCCTAATATTCTTCGTATTTTCTCTTACTCCCTTGCTTTTTCCACAGCAGGTTTTATGATTTAGGTAGAATAGAAAGAAATTTTCCTGAGGAGAAAGACTATGATCACCTGCAGAGACGTTTACAATCTGAATCTTGACGGTATGGAGCTTTTGACCGGAGAGGTTGGCCTGGACCGGATGGTTTCCTGGACTTATATGGTACAGACCAAGCCCTTTGCCGAGCACATGAATGCCGGCAATTTTGCCCTGATCGTTGTGGATTTCATTCGCTTTGATATGGATGATGTCTATGCTGCCATGCTGGAACTAAATAAACTCGGCATTTCTGGCTTTGCCATCTCCATCGTCGACGACAGGGAAAAGATCCCCCAGTCCTTTATTGACAAGGCCATCGAACTGGAGCTACCCCTCTTCTATATCCGCTGGGAGGGCGCTACCTTTGTGGATATCGCCCAGAGCATTGGCCGTATTATTTTTGAGACCCAGCTCAACAACAAGCGGACCGGAGATTATCTCTATAACCTTCTCTTCGGCTATGAGATCAACCAAAAATATATCGAGAAGATCTCCTCCCAGTTCGGCCTGACCTTTGACCGTCCCTACCGGGTGGGCATTATCGTCATCGACAGGGAATATGGCATCAATCTGGAGCAAGATGAGCATACCTATTCCTATTACACCGACTGCCTCAATCGGGAAGTCATCCATATGAAAAAATGTCCCATGTATATGCGCTTTCTCAATAAATTTGTCCTTCTTTTTGAAAGAACCGAAACAAAAGAAACCGAGCATGAGATTGAGGAAATTCTGGAAAAACTGGATTCCCGCGATGTCTTCGCCGGAAAGATCCACAGCACCTGTATCTTAGGCGCCGCCTATACAGATCCGGCCGACTTCGGCAAGAGCTATACCGAGGCAAAAAACCTGATTCCCAAGAAGGATCTTCTGCCCAATCCCAGCGGCAAAAAGGTCTTAAGTGCCAGCTCCATGGGAATCTATAAATTCATGTTCAAGAGCGGCAACCAGGGCGAAATCCTGGATTACTGCAATAAAAAGTTAAAAAAGCTGGAGGTCTATGACAATACCAATGGCTCCTTTTTGATCGATACCCTCCTCAATTACTATATGTGTGGTTTTAATGTCGGACACACTGCCGAAATGATGTATGTCCATCGGAATTCCCTGCAGTACCGTCTGAAAAAGATCGAGGAGATCCTGGAAATCTCCTTGAGTGACTCCATGGAATACCTGGACCTGATCAACTGTATTCTGGTAAAAAGACTGATGTTTAACTAGGCGGTTTAACTAGGCTTCTACTTGGGTTTTTCCCCTTTTCCTTCCTGCATTTGTGCAAAATAAATAATAGAACTGTTCAAAATTTACATTGTCAAAAGGCTATCAGCTGAGTATGATACATTACAACAGCAAGGGCGCTGGAGAAACACTTCTCCAGTGCCTTTTCTGTTTACCCTTTTTAAAGCTGCAGCTTCCCCCTCGTATCAAGCTGCAGAAGGAAAAAGAATTTAGGAGGAAAAATTATGAGAAAGACAAAATTATTTAGTTTGGCACTTACCGGTGCAATGGCAGTATCCCTTTTAGCAGGATGTGGTTCATCTTCTTCCAGCTCATCCAGCAGCTCAAGTGAAAGTGCTTCTACAAGTTCTTCCGCTGAGGCAAGCAGCGCAACAGCAGATGCTTCCTCCGATGCTTCCTCAGGCGGCGTTCTGAAAGTTGGTATGGAATGTGCTTACGCTCCTTTCAACTGGACCCAGGATACCGACACAACCCCGGATGGCAGTACAGCAGTTCCGATCTACGGTTCAGACTATTACGCATATGGCTATGATGTAGCGGTTGCCCAGAAGCTTGCAGATGAGATGGGAATGAGCCTTGAGATCCACAAAGTAGAATGGTCTTCCATCGGTATTTCCCTTGACGCAGGTGATTATGACTGCATCATCGCCGGCATGGGCAAGACAGCAGAAAGAGAAGCTTCCTACTCCTTCACAGAGCCTTACTACTATAGAGATAACTGTATCGTAGTTAAGAAGGGCGGCGATTACGAAAATGTAACCGGTCTTTCCGATCTGGCCGGCACAGGCTGCAAGGTTACTACACAGCTTGGAACAGGCTGGGTACCCCTTCTCGATCAGATCGAAGGCGCTGAACAGTCCGGAAATTATGAAACCACTTCCGAATGCTTCATGGCAATCTCAAACGGTGTTGCTGATGTCTGCGTAGTAGACCTTCCGACAGCAGAATCCGCAGCCCTTACAAATGACGATCTGAAGATCATCACACTTGATGAAGATGACACCTTCACAGGCGATGACGAAATGGTTAATGTCTGCATCGCAACCAGAAAAGATGACACTGCTCTTCGTGACAAGATCCAGGATGCAATGGATGCGATCGGCTGGAACGATAAGTCCAAGATGGATGAGCTGATGGATCAGGTTCTGACACAGCAGCCGGCAGCAAACTAAGGTTTTCGGAATCATTCAATTCAGCCATATATATTAGGAAGAAACTCCTATAAAAAGGAGGCCGCAAGTCCCAACTTCTGCTGCCTCCGCCCTGAGGAAGGCCGTCACGACCTCGGTCGGGACGGCTATCCTTAGGCCAATTTTCACACAAAAAAGCAGTATTTCAGTAAGAGAGGTGGCATAAACATATGATCTTTGAAAGCCCAACAAACTCCTTCCAATGGATGATATTTCTGGCACAGAAGTATTCAAGCATGTTTATCCAGGGTACCTGGCTTACCCTTTATATCGCAGTGCTTGGTACTCTCTTTGGTTTTGTTCTTGGTTATATCGTTGGTATTGTAAACGATATCCGCATCAATGAAGGGGACAATCCTGTCAAAAAGCTTCTTATTAGAGTCGTAAAAGCAATCTTCACAATCTATGTAGAGCTCTTCCGTGATACACCTATGATTGTTCAGGCCATGATCATCTACTATGGTATCCGCCAGATGGGAACAGATATGACTCCTGTCTTTGCAGGTATTATCGTTACCGTTCTGAATACAGGTGCTTACATGGGTGAAACCGTTAGAGCCGGTATCGGATCCATCGATCTCGGACAGAGAGAAGGCGCCTGGGCAATGGGTATGTCCCCCTTCAAGACCATGTTTTATGTAGTCCTTCCCCAGGCCTTCAAAAACATCATCCCGGAAATGGCCAACAACTTTTTGACCAACCTAAAGATGACTTCCGTTCTGAATGTAATCGCTGTTCAGGAGCTTTTCATGGCAGCAAAAACAGTCGGCGGTAACTACTACAAATACTTTGAAGCATATCTGGTCATCGCCGTGATCTACTTTGTTCTCTGCTTCATCTTCGATAAGCTCTTCAAGCTGATTGAGAAAAAGATGGCAGGTAAGAAAGATTACGCACTGGCAGTTGAATACATGGACAACGAATAGGAGGAGAACTTATGAGTGAATCAGTAATTTCCATTCAGGATTTAAGCAAGAGCTTCGGTAATCACGAGGTTCTCCGTAAGATTGATATTGATATCAAGAGCGGTGAGATCATCTGCATCGTCGGTTCCTCCGGTTCCGGAAAGTCCACCCTCCTCCGTTGTATCAACAAGCTGGAAAAGCAGACCTCCGGCAAGATCCTCTACCACGGCAAGGAGGTAAGGGATATCCAGAAGGAGATCAATGAATACCGTTCCAAGGTTGGCATGGTCTTCCAGTCCTTTAACCTTTTCAACAATATGACGGTACTGGAAAACTGCATGCTCTGCACCAGAAAGGTCCTGCACCTCTCAAAGGCAGAAGCCTTCGAAAGAGCGATCAAGCATTTAAAAAATGTAGGTATGGCGCCTTATATCAATGCAAAACCGGATCAGCTTTCCGGCGGTCAGAAGCAAAGGGTTGCGATCGCCCGTTCCCTCTGCATGAACCCGGAGGTTCTCCTCTTCGATGAGCCTACCTCAGCCCTTGATCCAGAGATGGTCGGTGAAGTATTAAACGTTATGAAGGATCTGGCCAAAACAGGTCTGACTATGATCATCGTGACACATGAGATGGCTTTCGCAAGAGATGTTTCCACCAGAACCATCTTTATGGATTCCGGCTATATTGCCGAGGATGCCGCTCCTTCCGAGCTCTTTACCAATCCGAAGAATCCACGAACCAGAGAGTTCCTGAGCAGATATTTAGCAGGCTAGGAGGTATATGAAATGGAAAATTTTGTAGTTACATTCGCCAGAGGTTTCGGCAGCGGCGGAAAGGCAATTGCCTCCCAGCTGGCCAAAGAACTCGGCATCCACTGTTACGAAAACCGTATTTTGACCTTAGCCAGCCAGCTTAGCGGTCTGGACGAGGCAGTCTTTACGGCAGTAAATGAGAAAATCAGGGAAACCCAGGGCGGCTTTACCAGCTTTCTGACAGGCCTTCCCAGGGCCAGAGGCTATATCACCCGAAACGAACAATTCGTTTCCGATGATAAGCTCTTTGACTACCAGTGTCAGATCATCCGAGATCTGGCAGAAAAGGAATCCTGCGTGATCGTCGGCAAGGCAGCGGATTATGTACTGAAGGATAAGCCGAATGTCGTCAGTGTTTATATCGAAGCTCCCCGCGCCTTCTGTGTAGAACGTACCATTGCTAACATGGGCGTTACCGAAGAGGTGGCAAATGCCACGATCGAGCGTACCGATAAATTCCGTGCCGACTACTACCGCTACTATACACACGGCAACTACTGGACCAATCCGGTCAATTATGATCTAACCCTGAACAGTGAAAAGGTCGGCGTTTCCAACTGTGTAAAGGTCATCGAGCAGTACCTGATCATCAAAGGAATCATTAGCCCGGATATGATCAAAGAGGCCGGCGAATTAAAGTAAGATCAAGTAAGAATAGAATAAGAAGCAAGATAAAAAACAAAGTCTTAAGGAGATAACATTATGAAATTAGCAGAAACAGGATTAAGCGCACAGGATATCAAGGATAAAGTAAGCAAATATATGATCGAAACTTACGAGAGAATGGATTTCGTTTGCGAGACCGCAAAGGATCAGTATCTCTACGATGAGAAGGGCGAGGCATATCTCGATTTTTATGCCGGTATTGCCGTAAACTCTGCCGGAAACTGCAATGAGAAGGTGGTTGCCGCTGTCATTGATCAGGTACAGGATGTGATGCATACCTTCAACTATCCTTATACCATTCCCCAGGCTCTTCTGGCTGAAAAGGTCTGCACTACCATCGGTATGGATAAGATCTTCTTCCAGAACTCCGGTACAGAGGCAAATGAGGCTATGATCAAGATGGCCAGAAAATACGGTATTGAAAAATACGGACCCAATAAATATCACATTGTAACCGCAAAAATGGGCTTCCATGGCCGTACCTTCGGTGCCATGTCTGCAACAGGCCAGCCGGGAAACGGCTGCCAGATCGGTTTCGGCCCCATGACCTACGGTTTCTCCTATGCTCCTTATAATGACCTTCAGGCCTTCAAGGATGCCTGCACGGAAAATACCATTGCTATTATGGTTGAGCCGGTACAGGGTGAAGGCGGTGTCCATCCCGCAACCCAGGAATTCATGACCGGACTTCGTGAATTCTGTGATGAAAAGGGCATGCTTCTTCTGATCGATGAGGTACAGACAGGCTGGTGCCGTACCGGTAAGGTAATGAGCTTTATGAATTACGGCATCAAACCGGATATCGTTTCCATGGCCAAGGCTCTTGGTGGTGGTATGCCGATCGGTGCTATCTGTGCTACAGAGGAAGTGGCAAAAGCCTTCACACCGGGCTCCCACGGTACTACCTTCGGCGGCCATCCGGTCAGCTGTGCTGCAGCCCTCGCTGAAGTAAATGAACTGCTTGACCGCAATCTGGCTGACAATGCAGCCAAGATGGGCGACTACTTCTGCAATCTGCTGAAAACCCTTCCTCATGTAAAGGAAGTCAGAGGCCAGGGTCTTCTGGTCGGTGTTGAATTCGATGACTCCATCAGCGGTCTTGATGTAAAGCACAAATGCCTTGACAAGCACCTTCTGATCACAGCCATCGGTGCCCACATCATCCGTATGATTCCGCCTCTTATCATCACAGAGGAAGACTGCGACAAGGCTTTCGCTATCATCAAAGAATCCGTAGAAGAACTTGCAAAATAAGGAGGGATGAGACATGCATTCTTTTTCCTTTACCATACCCCAGAATATTAAGGTGGGGGCAGGAAGCTTATCGCTTCTGCCCTCCCTTGCCAAAGAGCTTGGCAAAACAAAAGCCTGCATCATCTCCGGTCCCCATCTGAATAAGATCGGTCTGGTTCAAAAATGCGCCGATGCCCTTGCAGATGCCGGCATTCCCTCCGTTTCCTTTACCGAAACGGAAGGAAACCCCAGTGTTGCAACCGTAGAAAAAGCCACTACCCTCTTCCGGGAAAGCGGCTCTGATTTTATCATCGCCTTTGGCGGCGGTTCCCCTCTTGATGTTGCCAAGGCCGTAGCCGTAACCGCCAGCTACGGCGGCAGTATCGTTGACTACGAGGGCGGCGGCAAGGTTCCCGGACCGGTCGTTCCTATGATCGCCATTCCGACTACCTCAGGAACCGGCTCTGAGGTAACCGCCTTTTCCGTTATCACGGATCATTCCCGAAATTACAAGCTGACCGTGGTAAGTAATCACATCCTGCCGGCTTATGCTATCCTGGATCCGGAACTGATCACCTCCGTTCCCCAGTCTACCGCAGCAGCCTGCGGCATCGATGCTATGATCCATGCCCTGGAGGCTTATGTTTCAAAGGCAGCATCTCCTTTCTCCGATCTTTTCGCCAAAGAGGCTCTTCGCCTGATCGGAGGAAATATTCGCTCTTATGTTGCAGACAGAAGCAAGCTTCCTGCCTGTGAAGCCATGCTGATCGGATCCCTCTTCGCCGGTATTGCCTTTTCTCATGCCAGACTTGGTAATGTCCATGCCATGAGTCATCCTGTCAGCGCTTACTTTAATGTAGCTCACGGTGTTGCAAACGCCATCCTTCTTCCCAGCGTTGTGGAATTCAATATGCAGGATGCAGAAGAAGAAAAATACAAATACATTTATGACTGTATCTGCCCGGATGACAAGGGCAAAGACCTGCATTTCAGCCCGGATATGCTCGCTCCGGAAATTCGTCTCCTGAATCACGAGCTGAATATTCCGGCCTCTCTGAGTGAGGTTGGTGTTGACAGTGCCCTCTTCGATGCGATGGCGGATGATGCCATGAAGAGCGGAAATATTCAAGTGAATCCGAGGCATACGGATAAGGCGGATATCTTGAAGCTGTATGAAGCAGCGTTCTAAGTCCCCTGTTCCTTGACTTATTACACTTGCAAACCAAAGTCTAAGAAGGCGAGATGTTCTGCCCAGGATCAAAAAAGCAGCCCAGGGAAAATCCCTGGGCTGCTTTTCATCTCGATTAAAATTAATCCTGAACGTATGCCATCAGTGCTACGTGACGTGCTCTCTTAATAGCAGATGTCAGCTCTCTCTGATGCTTTGCACAGTTGCCTGTGATTCTTCTCGGAAGAATCTTACCACGCTCAGATACATACTTCTTCAGCTTAGCTGTATCCTTGTAATCGATTGTATTGTCTTTTCCACAGAATACGCAAACTTTCTTTCTTCTGCGTCCGCCTCTTCTCTTCATCGGAGAATCGGATCTCTCACCTCTGTTATATGCCATGATATCCTCCTGATCTTAGTTGAACGGAAGTTCTTCATCAATTCCATCCGGAATGTTCATGAATCCGTCCCCCGCAGCCGCTGCCGGCTCCGGTGCAGTATTATTATTGTAGTTATTGTTTGAATAAGAAGCGTTGCCTCCTGCCTGTCCGGCAGATGCATTTCTTCCTTCCACGAATTCATGGTCTTCGACAACAACATCTGTTGTGTAAACTCTCTGACCTTCGCGGTTTGTGTAACTTCCTGTCTGAATTCTGCCGTTTACCGCAATCTTGATGCCCTGATGCAGGTATTTCTCTGCAAACTCAGCCTGACGTCCGAATGCCACGCAGGAAATAAAGTCAGCATTCTGCTCATTTCCGTCACGGCGGAATCTTCTGTCTACGGCCAGGGTATATCTGGCGATCGCCATCGGCTGTTCACTGTTCTGAGAATAACGGATGTCCGGATCTCTTGTCAGTCTTCCAATCAAAGTTACTTTGTTCATATATTACCTCTCTATCTATGCATCCTGTCTGACACACAAATATCTGAGAACATTGTCCATGATGCGGATTCTGGATTCAATCTCTGCCGGAGCTGTAGCTTCCGCTTCGAAATGAATGAAATAGTAAAATCCCTCTGACATCTTCTGGATCTCATAGGCCAGTTTCTTTCTGCCCCACTCATCCACGTCGCTGATTGTACCACCAGCACGTTCTACGAGAGCTTTTACCTTCTCCAGAACTTCCGCTCTGGCTTCGTCCTCGATTTTCGCATTCAGAACAACTGCTAATTCGTACTTGTTCATGCTGTTACCTCCTTCTGGTCTCCGGCCCCCAACTTTCCTGGGAGCAAGGAACAATAATGTATCACGAGCGTATATTCTATCATAATACGCTCGTGATATCAAGTAATCATTATTTCTTTTTTATACTTTTTTCAAGGCTTCTGCGGGGGAGTTGGATCTGATGCCCGCAGCCGCAGCACTTTAATCTGCAGTCCGCTCCCAGGCGAAGCAATTCCCAATCCGATGATCCGCAGGGATGTTTCTTTTTCAGAGTGAGGATCTGCCCCACAGAAAATTCCATCTTTATCCTCCGCTCTGCTTTTTCAAAGCAGCTCCTTATGCTTTCTGTTTCTTCTTTATCTTATAGGCCTTGATGGAAGGCTCAAACGCTACAACGTCCTTCTTGATCTCACCGCTTAAGATCAGGAGGCAGATCAGGTTCGGAACAGCCATCAGGGCATTTGCAATATCCGAGAAGTTCCAGGCAATGTTCAGGGTCGTTGTTGCTCCGATGTAAACGATCAGGGAAAAGACGATACGATAAGCCATATTCAGTTTCGGTCCCTTTACGATATACTCAAAGGCCTTTTCTCCATGATACTCCCAACCAAGGATGGTTGAAAAGGCAAAAAGTGCAATTGCGATACAAACGAAGATCGAACCCGCTCTTCCGAATACAGAGGCAAAGGCTGCCATGGAAAGGGAAGCTCCAATATAAAGCTCTCCTGTGGAAGGATCCACGGTTCCGAGGACACCGGATGATGCAATGCAAAGACCGGTTACGGTACAAACAACGATCGTATCCCAGAAGGTTCCTGTCATATTGATGTAACCCTGGTGTACATGATTGTCTGTGGATGCAGCAGCTGCCGTGATCGCTGCAGAGCCCATACCGGCCTCATTGGAGAAACATCCTCTGGCCACACCATAATGCATTGCCTGCATCATAGAAGCGACGATAGAGCCGGCCATACCGCCTCCGACTGCCTTTATGCTAAAGGCCATGCTGAAGATGGTTGCAATACCGGACGGTACATTCTTAATATTAACCAGGATAACGATCACACCGCCGATAATATAGAAAATCGCCATAAAAGGCACCAGGACTGATGAGATCTTAGAAATAGACTGGATACCGCCTACAATGATGATCAGGGACAGGATGGTCAAAACAATTCCGACTGCCCAAAGCGGAGCACCAAAGGTGGTATGAATCGAATCCGCAATGGAGTTTGCCTGTGTCAGATTACCGATACCAAAGGCTGCAATCGCTGCGAATAAAGCAAAGAGCCAGCCCAGAACCTTTCCCAGGGTCTTATTCTTAAAGGCATTTTTCATGGTATACATGGGACCGCCGGCCATCTCGCCCTGTTCATTGGTCTCTCTGTATTTTACTGCCAGCATACATTCACTGAACTTTGTCGTCAGTCCGAAGCAGGCGCTGATCTCCATCCATACCAGAGCGCCCGGACCTCCGGATACCATAGCTGTCGCAACACCTACGATATTGCCGGTTCCAATCGTTGCCGCAAGGGCTGTCGTCAAAGCCGCAAAGGGAGAAATATCTCCTTCGCCCTTAGTCTGTCTTGCTTCCTTACTCAGGGTGTTGCTGATCGCATAAGGAAGATTCTTCCAGGTTCTAAAGCCAACACGTACTGTCAGAACCACTCCTGTTCCTACCAGAAGAACAAGCATCACCGGTCCCCAGACAAAGCTGTCTACTGCCGAAAGAATATCATTTAGCGCTTTTGTAAATCCTTCCATAACTCTTTCCCTCCTATTATTGAAATAGAATCCTGCTTGCAGGATTCTCCGCCTGCGGCGGGTCGCTTCAGCGACACAATTCCACTCCGCCGCAGTGCGCTCCTCGCGGAGCTTTTTTGCGTAATAGGCATACCTATTACGCAAAAAAAAGAAGGGCTTTGTCATTTCTGACAAAACCCTTCTTTGGATAGGCAATATTTTACTCTTTTAACGTATTGATGTCAACCGCCTTCTTTTCTTCGGCTTATTCTCCGAATCTTCCCAGCTCCATCGGCTTCAGATCATCCGCAACGATAAATTTCGCCGCTGTGATATCCTGCAGCTCTTCTACTGAAATATTATCACGAATCTCCTTTAGATAAAGTTTCTGGTCGATGATCTGCATCACGCAGTATTCTGTAACGATATAATCCACCACGCCGACACCGGTCAGAGGATAGGTACATTTCTCTACGATCTTCGGACTGCCATCCTTAGAGCAATGTGTTGTTGCTACGATTACTTCCTTTACACCGGATACGATATCCATGGCGCCGCCCATTCCCGGGGAACGACCCGGCATTGCCCAGTTTGCAAGATCCCCGTTTCCGGCAACCTGCAGGCAGCCAAGAACGGATGCATCTACACGTCCGGAACGCATCATACCGAAGGACAGAGCAGAATCAAAGGAGCAGGCTCCCTTTACCGGGATGACCTCATCACCGGCCGCATTACAGTAGCTCTCTACCTTTCTTACGCTATAGGCCTCTGTTGCCACCTCTCCAACGCCGAGAAGGCCATTCTCCGCCTGGATCCAGACACCCGGTCTGGTATAATTGCTGCACATGGTCGGGATACCGACACCGAGGTTTACAACATCTCCGCTCTTAAAAAAGCTTGCCACCTTACGGGCAATAAACTCTCTGTTGCTCATTGTTTCTATCTTACTCATCTGTCAAAACCTCCTGTCATGAAAGAATCATATCAACGAACACGCCCGGTGTTTTGATACGATCGATACCGATCTCGTCAATCTCCAGAATGATATCCGGATCAACCAGAGTTTTACTGCTGTTGATCGCCATCATCGGATTGACATTTTCACTTGTTCCATGATAAGAAAGGTTTCCAAGAGGATCAGCCGCCCTGCATCTGACCAAAGCCAGGTCTGCATGAAGAGCTGTTTCCAGCATATAGGTTTTGCCATCGATCTCCATCAGGGGCTTACCCTTTTCGATGCCGGTTCCCATACCGGTTGCCACATAGAAACCGCCAATACCCATTCCGCCGCAGCGGATTCTCTCTGCTAAGGTTCCCATGGGACAGAATTCAATCTCCAGCTTGCCTTCGGCATGCTGTTTCATTACTTCTTTATTTTTACCTGCATGAGCAGTGATCATTTTATCTACAACATGATTATGGATCAACTTGCCGATATCGCAATTCTCCTTGCCGGCATCCAGTGAAATCGTCGTAATGTGACGCACCCCGCTCTCCAGCAGAAGATCAATTAAATGATTCGGGCTTCCATGTACGCCCTGTCCGCCGATCATAATCGTCTGACCATCTTTGAATTCTTTGATGATATCATCCGCACTGTATAGCTTTCCTACTCTATACATAATCTCTCCTCCTTTATTGCTC
Organism: Prevotella sp. CAG:279; assembly: GCA_963637505.1. GTDB lineage: Bacteria > Bacillota > Clostridia > Lachnospirales > Lachnospiraceae > RUG14243. The sequence continues at coordinate 25,245 of CAVHNP010000008.1, read as the reverse complement.
TCTATTTCTGTCCTTTTCATTATACAAAAAAACGACCTAAAAAAAAAGAGACCGAAGCCGCTATAGTATGCTACTTTCGTATCATATTATACCGTATTCGTCTCTTTTCCTCTGCTAAAGGATTCGCCTTCTTTCCGAAAGCCGGCATCCCCTGCCCCTCCCCAAAAGGAAGCGGGCTTTTCTTTTCATCAGCTGCCGTATTTTTTGGTCGCTGCCAGTCTCGCCATCGCACGTGCAAGTGCCGCACAAGTATGGTGATACTCTCTCTTACTCTGACGCTCCCTGAGTCTCTCCGTTGCACGCCTTGCCGCCTGCTGTGCACGAAGAACATCAATCTCTTCCGGCGTCTCAGCACTTTCTACCAGAACCGTTACCACATTATCGATGATCTCGATGAAGCCGACTCCAAGAACGACCTCTCTGTAGTCTTCTCCCTGTCTGCGGAAACGGGCTGTTCCGGCATTTAAGGTTGTCGCCATATTATCATGGTTCAGCAGAACCTGCATGTCTCCATCATACTGGGGAACCACAATGCTTTCACAGGGACCCTCGTAGAAATTTCTGTTTGCAGCGATAATTCTTAATGTAAATTCTTTGTCCCGAAGTTCACTCATCTTATTCTGCCTGTTCCATTTCTGCGGCTTTTTTCTTGACATCCTCAAGTGTTCCTACATTGAAGAAAGCACCCTCCGGATATTCATCCATCTCTCCGTCCAGGATGGCCTTAAAGGAGCGAATGGTCTCTTTCAGCGGTACATAAACACCGGAAACACCGGTAAACTGCTCTGCAACATGGAAGGGCTGAGACAAAAATCTCTGAATCTTACGTGCACGATAAACGGTCTGTTTATCCTCATCCGAAAGCTCATCCATACCCAGAATTGCGATGATGTCCTGCAATTCGCTATACTTCTGCAGGGTTTCCTGCACTCTTCTGGCAACCCGGTAATGCTCCTCACCGACAACATCCGGCTCCAGGATTCTGGAGGTAGACTCCAGAGGATCTACTGCAGGATAAATACCTTGTTCTACGATCTTTCTGGAAAGAACGGTTGTTGCATCCAGATGGGTAAAGGTTGTTGCAGGCGCCGGGTCTGTAAGGTCATCGGCGGGCACATATACAGCCTGTACAGAAGTAACGGATCCATCCTTTGTAGAGGCGATTCTCTCCTGCAGCTCACCCATCTCAGTAGCCAGAGTCGGCTGATAACCTACAGCGGAAGGCATACGTCCCAAAAGGGCGGATACCTCTGAACCGGCCTGGGTGAATCGGAAGATATTATCGATGAAAAGCAGCACGTCCTGCTTCTTCTCATCACGGAAATATTCCGCCATGGTCAGTCCTGTCTCTGCTACACGAAGACGGGCTCCGGGCGGCTCATTCATCTGTCCGAATACCAGAGCTGTCTTTTCCAGAACACCGCTTTCCTTCATTTCATTCCAAAGGTCATTACCCTCTCTGGAACGCTCACCGACACCGGTGAAAATAGAATAGCCGCTATGCTCTGTTGCAATGTTATTGATCAGCTCCTGAATCAGAACAGTCTTACCTACACCGGCACCACCGAAAAGGCCGACCTTACCACCCTTGGCGTAAGGTGCCAGAAGGTCGATAACCTTGATACCTGTTTCCAGGATTTCCTCTGCCGGATTCTGATTTTCGAATGCAGGCGGTTCTCTGTGGATATCCCATACCGGAGCATCCTCGATCTCGTCCAGACCGTCAATGGTCTCTCCCAGTACATTGAAGAGACGGCCCAGGGTTTTCTCTCCTACCGGAGTCTGAATAGAATGTCCGCTTGCCGTAACTTCCATTCCCCTGTAAAGGCCTTCACTTGCCGAAAGCATGATACATCTTACGACATGTCTGCCAAGGTGCTGTGCAACCTCCATCACACAATCCTTGTCTCCATTTTTTACATGAAGCGCATCTCGGATTGCAGGCAGGCTCTTCTGTCCTTCAAAGGAAACATCTACGACTGCGCCCTGCACTTGTACGATTTTTCCTGTTATCATTGATTAATTCCTCTTTTTCTTCTGCGCTTTTGCACCGGCAATGACCTCTGTGATCTCCTGTGTGATCGCAGTTTGTCTTGCCCTGTTATATTGTTTTTCAAGATCTCCAAGCATCTTTTTCGCATTGTCCGAAGCAGACTGCATGGCCATCATTCTGGCATTATGCTCGCAGGCATCTGCCTCAACAAAGGCTCCATAGAGAAATCCTGTCACATAGATTGGCACCAGCTGATTCATAAACTCTTCCGAACCCGGATCAAAGCTCAGGTTCCGATGCGGATCGTCCTTCAGCTCAGGCGGATCGAACTCCTCCTTTTTAATAGGAAGAAGTCTTTTTATTTCAACGGTTTCCGTCATCGCATTTACCATCCGGGTATAGATCAGGCAGATCTCATCAAAGACGCCCATATGGTAGTCCTCGATGATCTCTTCCGAAAGATCTCTCGCCTTTGTAAACTCCGGACTGGATCCGAAATAAGACAGCCGTCTGTCAATCTGATAGCCATGAGAAAGCAGGTAATGGTTGCCCACCTCTCCCAGACTGAAGATCATGTGATTCGGATATTTCTGCAGCTCCGTCTCAATATTTTTCAGAATATTGTGGTTATAAGCTCCGGCAAGACCCTTATCGCCTGTGATCACGATAAAGGCCACCTTCTTCTCTTCCGGCGGACAGTTCTTAATACGGAAATAGGGTCCGCCGACCTCATCATCATTCTTGATAATTCTGGCCATCTCGAGTTCCAGATTGTAGAAAAAGGGCTCTGTGTCGACAAGGGCTTTTTTGGCCTGTCTCAGCTTAACAGTGGAGATCATGTACATGGCATTCGTGATCTTCAGTGTGTCACGAATGCTCTTCATTCGATCCTGAATCTCTTTTATACTTGCCATAGCTTACTCTGCTTCTTTCTCTTCTGTATGCGCCGCAATATAATCCTTTGCAATCTTTACAATCTCGTCAACCGCCTCATCGGTCAGCTGCTTTGTATCCTCGATCTGATCTCCGATCTTCGCATGTGCTGTATCAAAATGCTCCAGGAGCTCAGCCTGCAGCTTCTTTACATTTGAAACCTCGGTATGATCGAAGACACCATGTGTCGCCATCACCAGGGTCAGGATCTGTTCCTTCAAAGACAGAGGACTAGACAGGGGCTGCTTCAAAAGCTCCATCAAAGCCTTACCATGTGCCAGCTGTGCCTTCGTTGCATCATCCAGATCGGATGCAAACTGGGTAAAGACTTCCATCTCACGATACTGGGCAAGATCGATACGAATCGTACCGGATGCCTTTTTCATGGCCTTCGTCTGGGCTGCACCACCAACTCGGGATACGGAAAGACCGACATTAACGGCAGGTCTCTGACCTTCGTTGAAGAGGTTGGATTCCAGATAGATCTGACCATCTGTAATAGAAATAACGTTGGTCGGGATATAGGCGGATACATCACCGGACTGGGTCTCGATGATCGGCAGAGCCGTAATAGAACCGCCGCCCAGCTCATCCGACAATCTGCTGGAACGCTCCAGAAGTCTGGAATGCAGATAGAATACATCGCCCGGATAAGCCTCACGTCCCGGAGATCTCTCCAGCAGGAGGGAAATCGCACGATAGGCTACCGCATGCTTGGACAGATCATCGTATACGATCAGAACGTCCTTGCCCTGGTGCATAAAGAACTCTGCCATAGAAGTTCCTGCATAAGGAGCAATATACTGAAGAGGTGCCGGATCGGATGCCGTTGATGCAACGACAATGGAATAATCCATGGCATCATGCTTCTTCAGGGTAGATACAACCTTGGCTACCGTAGAAGCCTTCTGTCCGATCGCAACATAGACACAGATTACACCGTTTCCCTTCTGATTGATGATCGTATCTGTTGCAATCGAAGTCTTACCGGTCTGTCTGTCACCGATGATCAGCTCTCTTTGTCCGCGTCCGATCGGGAACATGGAGTCAATGGACAGGATACCGGTTGCCATCGGGGTATCAACTGACTTTCTGTCAATGATTCCCGGCGCTTCCTGCTCTACCGGAAGATAACCTTCCTCTGCGATCTCACCAAGTCCGTCGATCGGCTCGCCCAAAGCATTTACTACTCTTCCGCAGAAGGCATTTCCTACCGGAACACCGGCTCTCTTACCGGTTCTGTATACCTTTGTTCCTTCAAAAATTCCTCTGTCACGGCCGAAGAGGATGATACCAATCTGATTTTCCTTGATATCCTGTACCATACCCTTTACGCCGTTTTCAAACTGAACGACCTCGCCGTATACAGCATGATCAATTCCATGGACGGTAACGATTCCGTCACCAACCCAGATTACCTGACCGGATTCCAGATTCTCGGCCTTTTCATCAAAGCCCTCGATCTCACTCTTGATCAGGGAAATAATATCAGAAGAATCAATTGTTCCAACACTTTCTACAATTTTCTTCTGCATCATATCCAGCTGTTTTGCATAGCTGGCATCATATTCATGTCCGTCGAAGGAGAGCTTATAACCTCCCAGCAGACTGTCATCTCTTTTTTCCTCAATTACAAATTGGGGTGTGGGATAAAATTTCTGCAGTTCTTCCTGCGCCTTTGCCTTGATTGCCTCCAGGTTTTCTTCAGCATAGGTAAGTGTCGCATGGATGATATTGTGTTCCTTATCATAGAGTTCATAGTATGCCTCACAGATTTCCTCCAGAGACTCTATCTCTCCTTTTTTGCAGAGTTCCTTCAAAAATCCAAGCAACTCTTCTGATAAGTGCATCTTCTCTGCAATTCCATCCAGAACCTTATCCTTATGGTCTTCTGTTACAGTCGGATCCGTAAGTGCCTCATAGAGCACCTTATTTTCCTTGAAAACCGAAGATACAGAAACCACTTCCACTCTATCCAGTCCTAATTGTAAAAGAGCTCTCGCATTATCATTTACTGCTTGTGTCATTTACTTCACCCATTTCCAGAATTTTTCTCGCTGCCATCATTGCAAGAACGGCAACCTGATCCTTTGTTTCCTTCTCTGCCTTCAGCTTCGCATCTGCGATCTCGGCATTTGCCTTTTCCTTCATCCGCTCTGTTTCTGCCTTTGTCGCATCCAGAGCCTTCTGTTGTTCAAGGGCTGCCTGCTGCTTTGCTTCCAGAAGAATCGCATTCGCTTCTTCCTTGGCATGAGAAAGATTCTCTTCCAGATCCGCCTTTAAGGCATCTGCCTCCTTTTGTGTCTGCTCTGCAGCATCAAACTGTCCGCGGATCATTTCTTCTCTTTTCTGGATAACATTTTTAACCGGATTTAATAGAAATTTATAGAATATTGCATAAAGCACAAGAATATTGATTATTGTAAAAAGAATATTCCAAAAATTAATATTAAACATACATTTACCTCCAGATCAGAACAATGTTTAGCCAAGCATCATAATGATCAGAAGTGCTGTAACGAAACCATAAATAGCTGTTGCCTCTGCAAGGGCACATCCAAGAAGAAGGTTTGTTGTGATCTTTCCGGATGCTTCCGGCTGTCTTGCTGTTGCTTCCATTGCGGCACTTGTTGCCTTACCGATTCCAAGACCTGCACCAATACCTGTAAATACTGCAATACCTGCTCCAATTGCGATCATGATAATTTCTCCTTTTCTCTGTAAAAATAAATTTAAAAAACGAATTTAAATGATTGTTTCTTTCTTTTCCGCAAGCATTCAGAATGCTTGCTTTTACTTTTATTCCAAGCCCTCTTTTAAGAATAAAGAGGTTAAGAATACAAATACATAGGCCTGAATGAGACCGTCAAAAATATCAAAATACAAACTTGCCAGCGCCGGGACAAAGACCGGAACAACCAGCTTTAAGAGTTCCATAATGATGAATCCGCCAAGTATGTTTCCGAACAGTCGCATACATAAGGACAAGGGTCTGATCAAAATCTCCAAGAAATTGATCGGCGCAAGAAGTGCCATCGGCTGCGCCTTACTCTTCAGCCAGCCCTTTCCGCCCTTATCGCGGATACATGCTGCCTCAATCAAAATGATACTCATGACCGATAAGGCGATCGTCACATTGATATCCTTTGTCGGCGGCTTAAATCCGAAAATACCGATCAGATTGGCAAAGGCCAGATAGATCAGGACGGACATCAAATAGGGCCCATACCTTATGCCTTTCTCGCCAAGCGTGTCTTCAAAGAAGTTGCACAGACTGGAAATACCCATTTCCAATATCACCTGCTTTTTGGATGGATTTTCAATTTTCAGCCCTCGTGACAGGATCAGACAAAGGATCAAAACCAGTGCCAAAATGATCCAGGTTACCACGACCGACTCCAGAATCGGAATGCCTCCGAATATCGGAATCGTGAATACCGTTACTGTATTCAGCTCTTCCATCAGATTTTCTGCAATCAAATCCATACCATTCATCACCTCCTATTCCTATTCTAATCGTCGGGAATTATACTCCTATTGTTTTCTAAAGTAAATAGCTATTTTCATTATATACCTTGCACAATTTTGTCATATTTTTTTGTGAAGATTTCACAAAAGCCACGGCTTTTCAAGGATTTTCGCGGGCGTGGCTCCCGCCCCGCTTCATCCTCATTGAAGGGCGCGCCATAAACTCTTTATCAAGCGGCCATACAAGCATGGCTGCTTGATAAAGAGTTTCGGCGCTGTAACCAAAAAAAGCGAAACTCCCACACAGGAGTTCCGCTTTGAACATCGTAAAAACGAAAATCATCATCTTTTGCAGTGCCTTCTTTTGTCCCTTCTCTTATCAGATACGGAATATACTGCTCCTTGCAAAACGCGACAACTCCATTATCTATTCCCCCTTACCTGCGGGAAAACGTCCTCTCATAGTCTATTTTCTATGAGCCGTGATAATGGATTTTGTGCAATAAAAGCATTCCACTAGGACACCCTTCGGCCACCGTGGCTATATTAGCACTTTTGTACAGTAAAGTAAATATGCATTTTTTCTTTGGTCGTTTTGCTCGTTTTTCCGACTTTCGGTTCCGGATTTTTTCGGCAAATTCCCAACTTACATTTTTTCGGCGTTCATTTTTCGTTCACATTTTGTTCGTTTTTTTGAGTCCTTTTCAGGAAAAGAAAAGTCTTGCAAATAAGCCCTTCTTTTCTGTCTTCTTTTGTCCCTTTCCTTTTCCCTTTGCCTTCTTTTTTTCTTCCTTTTCTGTCGGCTCTTCACTCTCTTCTTCTGCTGTCATGCCTGAAAAATACTGGTAGAGAGCTTCCTGTCTGATCGTTCCGTCTCCCTTTCTCTGCCTGCTGTAGCTGCCGTCGCTATGCATGATCCAGCCAAGCTCTCCCTCTTCGTGATAGGTCTGCAGAATCTTTTCGATCTGTTCCCTGCACTTCGCATCCTTCACCGGAAGAAAGGCTTCTACCCTCCGTTCCAGATTTCGGTTCATCAGATCACCGGAACCAATAATGATTTTGGCTTCCTTTCCTTCTCCAAAAGCATATATTCTGGAATGCTCCAGCCATCTTCCGATCGTACTCCGGATCGTAATATTCTCTGAGATGCCGGGAATTCCGGGACGAAGGCAGCAAATACCGCGAATATCCAGTTCGATCTTCACGCCAGCCTGAGAGCATTCAATCAGCTTTTGCATGATCTCTATGCTGTTCAGGGAATTCACCTTAAATCTGACTCTGCCTTTTTCTCCTTTTTGTTTTTCTTCCTCCAGATATTCCAAAACCCAGCTCTTAAAGCAAAGGGGCGCCATCAGAAGGGATTCTGTCTTCGGTGGGATCGCTCCCATCTCTAATGCATGGAAAATCTCCGCTGCATCCCTGCCGACATTCCGGTCTGCCGTGATCAGGGTCAGATCGGTATACTGTTCACTCGTTACCTCGTTATAATTACCGGTTCCGACCTGGGTGATATAAGACAGCTCTCCGCCTATATTTCTGGTGATCAGACAGATCTTACTGTGCACCTTGGTTCCCGGGGTGCCATAAATCACCCGGCAGCCTGCCTCTTCCAGAACTGCTGCATAGTCAATATTATTCTGTTCATCAAAACGAGCCTGCAGCTCGAGAAGACACATGACATCCTTTCCCTGATCTGCCGCATAGACCAGGGCTGCTGCCACCTTACTGCTGGAGGATACCCGATAGAGGGTAATCTGTATGCTTTCTACCGTCGGATCATCGGCTGCCTCATAGAGAAGATCGATAAAAGGCAGCATACTCTGGAAGGGATAGGACAAGAGCATATCCTTTTTCTTTACCGCCGCAAAATATTCTCCCTTCTTTCTCCTCATACAGGAAGAAGGTTTCCTATCCTCATAGAAAAATCCTTTCTCCTTCCGCAAGGCCTTCCAGAAAGAAAGAGAATAGGGAATCGACGTTGTAAAAATTCTCTCCCTCGTAATTCCAAGCTGGGCAGCAAGCTCTCCCTTTAGTTCCTCTGTCACTTTTCCGATCAGCTGCAGCCTAACCGGTTTCTGCCGATCTCTTACCCTCAGGGCATTCTGCATACGGTTTCTGAACTCTCCGTTGCTGGATTCTACCTTTTTAGAAATGAAAACATCTGCATTTCTGGTCACACGAATAATGGCTGACTCACTGATTTCCGTCTTCTTAAAAAGGGATGAAACAAAATGCCGGATCAGCATATCCGTCATCACGACCTTCTGTCTTCCATCGATCTCAAAGACCTGATAGGCCGGAAGATGGTCAATCGGAATAATGCCCATTCTGGCATTTTTCCCCTTTCCAACGCCTGCTACGATGCAGCTCTGGCCGTTATGAAGGAAGGGGAAAGGCTGATCCTGATATAAAAAGCGGGGAGACAGCTCTGACCGGATATCACGGAAGATCTTCTTGCACATCATCTCGTCTACCTTGGAAATCTTCTTGAAATCCAGGATATCGACACCGGCCTCCTTCAGAGCCTCTTTGATCCCGTTCCAGACGCTTTTCTCGCTCGTCTGCTGCCGGCGGACTTCTTCCAGAACCTGATCAATCTCCTCCTGGGGTGTCCAACCGCTCAATCGGTCCACATGATCCGGTATCAGTTCCGCCCGGTGGGTCAGAATTCCCACACGCACCATGAAAAACTCATCCATATTCGACCGGTAGATCGCCAGGAATTTCAGTCTCTCGATCAGGGGCAGATCCTCGTCCGCCGCCTCCATCAAAACACGGCGATTGAATTCCAGCCAGCTCATTTCTCGATTCACAAAACAGCCATATTCTTCTCTGACCTCCTTTTCTTCCCTTGCTTCTGTTTTTTTCTCTTTCGTCTTCTCTTCCTTCAGCTCAGCTTTTTCCTCTTTCTTTTTCTCTTCTCTCGGCTCAGTCTTTTCCTCTTTCGCCTTCTTCTCTTCCTTCAGCTCTATCTTTTCTTCTTTCAGTTCCTTCTTCTTTTCCTGGCTTTTTGCCATACACTCACCCCTGCCTCATCTTATTCTTTCTGCCTTATTCAAAAGGAAAATGATACTGGTCTAATCCACACTCATCCCGCAGCTGGATCAATTCCTTTTGGATGGATTCGCCGACCGGCACTCCTTTTTCTTTTCTTTCCTGCCAAGCCAGATATTCCTTTTCTCCGGCTGTATAAATATGCTCCTGTCCCGGTGCCTTTTTGGAAGCCCGCAGCCCCCTGCAGATCTCTCCTGCTGTCTTCTTGAAGGTCTCCAGACCCATGAAAAATTCCGGATTGATCACAATGAAGAAATGGCCCAATCCATACATCTTCGGCTTTCCTTCTTCATCCACACCACTAAGGGCTTTCAGGAAGGGACCGCCTGCAAGGGCTGCTGACAGGATTTCCACTACGGTTGTAAAGCCATAGCCCTTATAACCGCCCGTCTCCTCTCCCAAGCCTCCGAGCGGAAGAAGGGCTGCACGGCCGGCTCTCATTTCCTTCAGGATCTTACCGGAGTCGGTCATTGTCTCTCCGCTCTCACTGATCACGCAGCCTTCCGGCGTTTCCTTTCCCTGTCTCTCATAGAATTCAATCTTTCCGTTCTGCACGATGCAGGTCGCACAGTCCAGATTAAAGGGAAAGGCTTCATCTGTCGGCATGGTAAAGGTCAGGGGATTGGTTCCCATCATGGGCTCAATGCCAAAAGTCGGTGCCACAGAGGGACGGGCATTTGTTCCGGAGATGCCGATCATCCCCGCCTTTTCCGCCATACCGGTCCAGTATCCGGCAATGCCGTAATGAGTAGAATTACAAATGGTTCCGCAGGCCATACCATATTTTTTGGCCTTTTCGATCAAAAGTTTCATCATCTTATGGCTGGCCACCATACCCATTCCGTTATGGGCATCCATAACCAGACTGGTCGGTGTGTCCTTCAGGATCTCGATCTCTGTTTTCGGAAGCAGGGTTCCCTTCTTGATCCGATCCAGATAGATCGGTTTAAAGCGATTGCAGCCATGGCTCTCAATTCCCCTTCTGTCGCTTTCCAGAAGGACATCTGCACAGATAGCCGCATCCTCTCTCGGCACGCCATATTTTTCAAATACATCGATCATAAAATTATTCATCAAATCCCAGTCTACATAGGGCCTTGTTTCCATGTTCAATCTCCTCCTCTACGAATTTTCAGACAATATCTTTCTACCGTTACTCTACCACATCTTTTAGCAAAGTAATAGGCGTTCCCATTACGCATCTCCGTATTTTTTAACGAAAGGGCGAGTTATAGGACAAACTATGTTGAGGCATGCCAGCCAAAAGGCCGAGATGTTCTGCCTAGGATCAAAAACCGTTAAAAAATACCGGGAGACTTTACGTCTCCCGGTATCCCTTGCCTGTTTTGAATACGATCTTAAGTTGATTTATTAATAAATATAGATCTTAGATCCCTTCGGTACATTGTCGTAAATATACTTTGCACAGGAAAGTGAAAGTCTTACGCATCCATCGGATTTTGCAGCATCCATTGTTCCGTCGATGACATTCTTCGGTGTGCTGGATCTGTCATAGATTACAGAGTGGAAACGATAGTTGCCGGTGATGGTTGTATAATACCAGCATCTTGCCTTGCTTCCGGTATCGAAGTATTTACCCTTGCTGCCTACTGTATACTGACCAGCTACAGTCGGTGTGGAAGAGCTTCCTACTACGCACTCCCAATAGCCTACGTTTGTCCAGTTATTCTTGCTTCCTGTAAAGACACCAACTCTGTGCGTGCTTCTGTCTACCAGGATCAGATAGCCTGTTGAACTAGCTACGCTCTGTGCCTTCTGGGTCATCTGATCTGCTGCTGTTGCCAGAATTGCAACACCGTTCTTTACTGTGTATGTCTTATTTGTTCCGTAAAGGGTTGCCTTGCCGTTATAAGTCCAGTCAACCTTACCGTTCTTTACATAATAGCCCTTGCCGTTGTATTCAAGAAGGGTTGTCAGATTCCAGTTGATCTTACCCTTTTCTACGCCATACCAGCCGCCGTTGTATTTTGCAAGACTTGTGTAATTCCAGTTAATTACACCCTTCTGTACGTAATACCAGCCGCCGTAATGATATACCAGACCTGTATATGTCCAGTCTACCTGGCCTGTCTTGACATAATACCAGCCGCCGTAGTGATTTACGAGACCGGTGTACTTAAAGTTTACAACGCCCTTCTGTACATAGAACCAGCCGCCGTTGTATTTGGTTAAGCCTGTTGCATTCCAGTTAACCTGACCTTTTTCTACAAAATACCAGCCGCCATAGTGGTATACCAGACCGGTGTAGCTCTTGTTTACAACGCCCTTCTGTACATAATACCAACCGCCATTGTATTTGGTTAAGCCTGTTGCATTCCAGTTGATCTGACCTTTTTCTACAAAATACCAGCCGCCATAGTGGTATACCAGACCGGTGTACTTAAAGTTCACAACACCCTTCTGTACATAGAACCAGCCGCCGTTATATTTTACCAAACCGGATGCATTCCAATTCAGTACATTGTTGCTTACGAAATACCAGCCGCCATTGTAGTTTGTTAAACCGGTATAACCTGTTTTGCTCCAATCCAGCTTGCCGCCCTGGATATAATACCACTTGCCATCACTATACTTTACAAGACCGGTATACTTCCAGTTGATCGTTCCCTTCTGTACATAGTACCAAATGCCTTTGCCATTTACCTGAGCAAGGGTTGTTTCGTTCCAGTTGATCTTACCATTGTGTACATAGTACCAGCCACCATTGTACTGCACCAGATTTGTATAGCCTGTATTAACGTATCCGTTTGCAAAATAGTACCATGTCTTGGAGATCGGATCCTGGATCAGTCCGTTCTTGCTTGTGTCTACCTTACCGTTGGTAAAGTAAGCAAGACGTCCGTTATAGTCACCTACACCATTCTGAATAGAAGAAATGATATTGAAGCTTACCTTTGCTGTTCCTTTATAGTTACCGATACCGGTGACCGTTGCTGTTGCAGTACCGATCTCACGGTTATTTGCATAGGAAACAGTATAATCTGTATTCAAGGTAAGGGTCTTATCTCCGTCCTTTACTGTCAGCTGCGGGGTAAGATCAGAACCGGTATAGGACTGGTCTGCCAGCTTGTCGATCATGCTGTCGGACAATTCCTTTGCTTCAATCGTAAAATAATCAATTACCGTTCCTTCATACTTGCCCATTCCGGTGATCTTAATGACTGCTTCGTCTCCGGCATCGATATTATTCTCATACTCTACGAAGTAATCCTGGCCTTCTTCCAATTTCTTTGTATCCGGAATGGTGGAATCCCCTGACTCTGCCGGCTCTGTATAATAAACATGAGCCCACTCCTGTGTGATCTCTTTTCCGGTATAGGTCTGGGTCGTCAGATCTTCAATCTCGGTATTATCTACCGTAAGCTCGATCGACTCACCTTCCTGCTCACCAGAACCACTCTCACCTTGGTCAACCGGCAGGTTTCCCTCGTCACTTATGTCTCCTGTCGCACTTGCCAAGGCAGAAATGCTGCTGCCGGAGAAAACCATACCGACCGAAAGCAAAACTGCAAGCATTGATGTTATTACTCTTTTTTTCACTTTGTACCTCTCTTCCTGAATTCGTCTACAGGCATATAGTTTGTTTTATTGTATCTCAGTCATAGTCAAATTGCAAGAAAGCAGAAAAACTGTCTGCACAACTTTTCTGCTTTCCTTTTCTTTTTATTTAATTGTAAATATAAACCTTTGTTCCTGACGGAATGTTGTCATAAATCCACTTTGCACGGGCAAGTGTCAGTCTGACACATCCGTGGGATGCTGCTGCATCCATGGTGTCATCCAGGATATTCACCGGTGCATCGGAACGATCATAGATCTGTGAATGGATATAGCACTTACCCCAGATCTGTGTCCAGTACCAACATCTTGCATCCTGGGTTGCTGTCCAAGTCTCGAAGTAAAGGCCTCTGTCACCGATCTCAAACTCTTCATTCGGCTGAAGGGTCTGTGTCTCGGGTGCACCTACAACGCATTCCCAATATGCATAGCAGGTCCAGTTTCCGGCACTGCCTGTATAAATACCAAGTCTATGAGCACCTCTGTCCAGCATCAGAAGATAGCTTGTATCACTGCTGAACTTCTGTGCAAGGGTATCCATCTCGCGGACAGATGCCACACCATTCTTTACATAATATTCCTTATCGCTGCCATAAAGTGTAGCAGTTCCGGTATAGCTCCAGTCAACCTTACCCTTATTTACATAGTAAGCTTTATTATTGTATTTCAGAAGACCGGTATAAGTCCAGGCTACCTGTCCCTTGATCACACCATACCAGCCGCCGTTGTACTGGGTAAGGCTGGTGTAATCCCAGTTTACTTTACCCTTCTCTACGTAGTACCAGCCGCCGCAATGATTTACCAGACCGCTGTAGCTGTAGTTTACGGAACCGTTCTTTACATAGTACCAGGTTGTTCCGCTGCTATTGAAAAGACCATTGTAGCTTGTATCCAGCTTAGAACCCTTTACATAGTAAAGGCCGCCGTTGTAGCTGATCAGTCCGCTCTGCTTAAAGGTAACAACGCCCTTTGTTACGGCATACCAGCCGCCATTGTATTTAACCAGGCTGTTATAGTTCCAGTTCAGAACACCCTTCTCGATATAATACCAGGTGCCATAATAGTAGCTTAATCCGGTATAGGTCCAATCGATCTTGCCGCCCTTTACATAGTACCAGGCACCCTTATTATTTACCTGTGCCAGAGTATTCAGGCTCCAGTCGATCTTACCATTCTTTACATAGTACCAGCTGCCGTTGTATTTTACCAGGTTGCTGTACTTCCAGTTCAGAACGCCTTTTTCTACATAATACCAGCCGCCGTAGTGATTTACCAGACCGCTGTAATTGAAGTTTACTACACCTTTCTGCACATAGAACCAACCATACTGGTTCTGAGCAAGTCCGGTATAAGACCAGTTCAGTTTACCCTTCTGAACATAATACCAGGCTCCCTTATTGTTTACCTGAGCCAGGGTTGTGCAGGACCAGTCGATCTTGCCGTTCTTTACGTAGTACCAGCCACCGTTGTATTTTACAAGATTGCTGTAATTCCAGTTCAGATATCCTTTTTCTATGTAATACCAGCCGCCGTAGTGATTTACCAGACCGCTGTAATTGAAGTTTACTACACCTTTCTGCACATAGAACCAGCCAGCCTCATTCTGGGCAAGTCCGGTATAAGACCAGTTCAGCTTACCGTTCTGGACATAATACCAGGCTCCCTTATTATTCACCTGAGCCAGAGTGGTGCAGGACCAGTCGATCTTACCATTCTTTACGTAATACCAGCCCTTGTTGTACTCTACCAGATTTGTGTAGTCAGAATTTACATATCCGTTTGTGAAATAATACCAGGTCTTGGAAAGAGGATCCTGTACCAGACCGTTTTTGCTTGTATCGATCTTACCGTTGGTAAAATATGCAAACTGATCGCCAACGGCTCCTACACCGTCCTGTACAGAAGAGACGATCTTGAAGCTGATCTTCTGGCTTCCGCTGTAGTTGCCTTTTCCTTTTACCGTAACAGTTGCGGTACCGATCTCTGTATTATTCTCATAGGAAAGAGTATAGTCCTTATCCTTTGTAAGTTCCTCATCTCCATCCTTTACGGTAACCTCCGGCTCCAGAGCAGATCCGCTGTATACCTGATCTTCGATCTTGGAAATCTCTGTTTTGGAGAAATCCTTTGCATTGATCATGAAGTTCAGAAGAAGAATTCCGGTATATTTACCGATACCAAGAACGGTAATGCTCGCTCCTTCTTCACTGACATTGACGTTATCCTCATAGGTCAGCTCATAATCCGTACCCTCTATCAGCTTATACCAGCCTGCATCAGCAGTTTCATCCGTAGTTGCCTCAGCGGACTTGTAATAGATCTCCAGATCATCCTGGAAGAGTTCTTCACCTGTGTAGTCTTTGTCTTCCAGGCCACCGATCTTTGTATTTTCCTCCGTCAGTTCGATAGAAGCATCCCCTGTTTCATCTTCCTGACCAAGATCTACGCCTTTCTGGTCGCCTTCATTCAGTCCCTCTTCCTGGCCACCGCCACTCTCTATCTGACCTACTTCTGTTGCCAGAGCAGATACGCCGGCTCCGGAAAAAGCCATGGAAAATGACAAGAGCGCTGCCAGTAAGGGCTTAAGTACTTTCTTCTTCACCTTTCTTCTCCTTTATCCTTATTCTGAAGCTGCTTCCTTATCCCGGTCGCAGTCTTTTCTAAGTTGAACCGCTTTTGTTCAAGGACATTTATCATACTTCATAAAGTTTCAAGATTCAAGCCATGAAAGAGGGATTATCCTCTTTTCAGGCTTTTTTGTCTATTCTGCTCAAGCTTTTTCTCAAAAAAGCTTCTGGCACATTCATTCTCATAGATCGGATGAAATACCTGCATGTATTCCGTTCCCGGGAAGGTGTTGATCTCCATGCATTTTGCACCCTTCTCGGTAATACCGAGATCAAAGCCGATATATTCCAGGGTGCTCAGCTTGCAGCAGATATACTTTATCTTCTGCAGGAGCTGATCATAGTCCCTGATCTTTGTTCCCATAATCCTTGCGCCGGTATCCGGATGAAGCTCCAGATCCTCAATGTGATCGCTGAAGGTCTTCTTCGCCTCTCCAATCTCGCCTTTTTCAAAGTCAAAATCGCAGAAGATGTTATACTGCTCATCATTTTTTTCTTCGCATTCGATATAATTGATCTCTCCGGCTCTGGCATTCGGCAGTCTCATATAGCCGCCAATGATCTTCGGATTCCTTCCGCTTTCATTGATCACAACCAGGCGAAGGGTATGGATCGTATCTCCGAATACTGCCATTTCTTTGGAAGGTCTTAAGTATTCCGTAAAAAGGTAGTTGGAATGCTGCCTTACAAAATCCAGGATATCTTCTTCGCTTACCCTATCGCGATTAATATAGTAAGAACCTTCTTCATAAGCCAGGCGGAAGAAGCCTCTCGCCCGCATACCGTTGCAGGGCTTGCAGGCAAATTCCTTTTTCTCCTGCAGAAGTTTTAGAAAATCCTTCTCCGGATCCTCACTGCAGATCGGCTGTTCCTTCTGGGGGATCAGCCTTCCTTCATAAGAATAATAGTAATAATCCGGCAGAAAGCCTTCCAGCTCCGGATCTGCTGTGATCTGCTTGAGGGTGAGCTTATCATCTACCCAAAGCTTGGTCCAGTTATTAAAGGGCCAGATCTTATAGTAGTCATAATCTGTCATGTAACCCTTATAATTTGCTTCTGTCAGCTTACAAAGCTTTGCTGTCTCTGCAAAAAAGCCTCTTTCATGTGCCCAGCTGAGCTCTTCGCTTTCAAAAAGCCCGCTCTCTTTTTCTCTCTCCAGATGTTCCAGATAGAGCCTGCCAAAGCGCTCCGTAAAACCGTCCTCTACCAGCTTTTTTAATTCCTCTGTCATCATTTCCGGATGCTCCTTACTCTTCTACCGCCATAAGATGTTCTTCATACTTTCTGGCAATATACATTTCCCTGATCTTCGGCTGATCCTCGATTTCTTTGTTCTTGAAGCAGCGCATGTGGTTATGTACGCAGTCATAACCTGCCATACAGGAAAAAGCCATCCCTCCGGAAAATCTCGGATTGCACTCGATAAAGTAATACTGCTCTCCCTGCTGGATAAATTCAAAGTTCACGCAGCCTCTGACCTCAAAGAGATTCGCAATTCTTCTGCATTCTTCTTCCAGCTTCTCATCATGGAAGACCTGTACAGAGGTTCCTGCTCCGTTCAAGGTGCGAAGCAGTTCCTTTCTCGGAATTGCGATCACCTTTTTACCATCCCTTTGCCGGATCACATCAACCGTAACGATATCTCCTTCGATAAAGGGCTGGATCAGGTATTTATCGTTTGCCTGACTTAGGAAATTCTCCCAGTCCGCTTCATTTCTCACATAAAGAAGTCCCTGGCTGCTTCTGCCGTCCAAAAGCTTGCAGACCATAGGATAGGCAAAGGGTACTTCCATTCCTTCCTGATACTGCACCGTCTCGATCGATCCGGCAAAGCCCTTATGTTCTGCCAGAAGCTTCTGCTGTTTCTGCTTATCCCTGCAGATCTCGATGGTCTTTCGACCGGAAATGCAGACCGTAATGTATTTTTCTTCGAACTGCTCTCTATACTTATTAAAGAAGTCGACCTCAATATCTGTTGAAGGAATGATCTTGGTAACCTTTTCCTTCCTGCAGATCTCCAGAAGTTCTTCCAGGAAAGCCACCTCGTCTGCTGCCTTCGGCACCTGATAAAAGGCGTCCACATTTTCGGATTCTGCGACCCATCTTCTGTCGTAAATGTCGCAGCCGATCACACGGTAGCCCATTTCCTTCAGAATCTTCACCGAACTTCCTGCCGAAAAGGAGCCGATCGCCGTCACCAGAACCGTTTTCTGCTGGATCCAATGCATGAGATGGGCATCCTTGGGTCTTGCCTCCGACTCAAGGCAAAGCTCCTCAAAACCAAGACCGTTGTACATCCGAATGGCATTTCTGTTATTACGGACAGCATAAAGGTGTACACCGCGGATCCCCATTGTCTCCGCCTCCTCCTGGAAGCGGCGGATAATCTTATGCGCCAGGCCTCTTCCCTGATACTCCGGAAGAGTGGCAACAAGGGTGATATAGCCGATGCCGTTTCTGATCTTATCCAGATAACCCGCAACCATGGCTACGATCTCATCATTTTCTACATAGGTGCACAAAACGCCGTTTTCGTATATTTTCTTCGCATAGTCTGTCAGACTTGTTTTTTCGGAAAGGGGAACCGGAAAGCTCAGATCAACCTTTTTCAGGAAGTCTAATATTCTGTTCTCATCAATATCCTTTTTTCGAAATACTGTTACCATACTCACTCAACCTATATCCTGCATCTGACTATACAAACTTTTTCAAAAGTTTATACAAGGGGGTACATTTGTTTTTTATGAAGAGCATCAGCTTATATTTCCAGGAAATCTGCTTATACCACTGATAAAAAACATCGTCCTTCCCGTCCGTTTCTTTTCCGAAGCTGTAATAATAGGAAACCGTATTTTTCTCCAGCTTTTCATGAATCATATCATGGAACTGTCCCTTGGTATCCTCGTCCAGCTCCTCCAGCATCTTATTCAAGGTGGAATAGGTTCTGACAAAAAGTTCCCTGTCCTGGAGAACTTGCACCGTCCAGGAACCGGCATCTCCGTAGCGGTAAACACCCATCACCTCGGGAATATAATACATGCCGCCTCTTAAAGAACCCAGGATCTGCTGAATGTAGTCATAGAGCCGGTTTTTGCAGAATTTGTAATCATTGTCAAATACGCTTGTCCGGTAGAAAAGGGAGCAGGTACCGACGAATTCTCCGCCTCCGTCAATGACATCTCTTAAGGGGATCACTCCCTCCTCACTCTTAGGCCCGAGCACCCAAATCTCTTCTCCGGTCTTTGCATTGACTCCGCTGACCGCATGGGTACACATATCCAGCTCCGGATGGCTTTCCAGGATATCATACTGTCTCTGCAGCTTATTCTCATCTGTCCAGTAATCATCTCCCTCGCACATGGCGATGTACTTGCCTCTTACACGGGGAAGCTGATAGCCCCACATAACACCGGGGCTCTTCTTATATTGGTTTACCTCCTGGTAAATCGGTCTGATCACACCGGGGTATTTTTTCTCATATTCTTTGATGATGGCTACCGTATTGTCGGTAGACGCATCGTCGTGAATCAGAATCTCAAACTTGAAGTTTGTCTTCTGACAAAAGAAGCCGTCAAGTGCATCCCTGATCGTACTTTCATGATTATAGGTATCACAGATAATGCTGACTTCAACATTCCCTTCCATATCATCTCCTCCTGTATGGAATCTTTTCTCTCATCTTTGCAGATAATAGTACTATCATATCATAAAGGCCTGTATCTCTCAATTAAAGATAGTGTTGCTGTCCGGTAATGTTACTGTCAAGTAATCGTTGGCAAATATCTGATACAGATCAACTTTTGTACTGCAGTTTTAGATCCGGCAGAATCATTCTCGGCCTTTCCACTCAAAAAACATCTTCAAGCTTTTACCTAACAGAAGACCGTTTTACGCAAAAAACCGCAAACCATTTGGTTTGCGGCAATAAAAAATCGATGCGACAGGATTTGAACCTGCGACCTCTGCGTCCCGAACGCAGCGCTCTACCAAGCTGAGCCACGCATCGATATTGCGTCGTCATCACGACGCCCAATTATATTATCATAGATATTTTTCTTTGTAAAGCCCTTTTTCCATATTTTTTTATCTATATCTGCACCCGGAAGCTGATCCTTCCTTCTTTATAGGAAACGCCGATCTTTCCCTTATAGCTCTGTACCAGGGTCTGCGCCATGGATAAGCCTATTCCGTAGCCTTTCTTGAGGCTGCTGTGAGACTGGTCTTCCCTGTAAAAGCGGTCAAAGAAGCGTTCAAAGTTCTGTCCTTCCCCTTCCTTATAGTCATTGGAAACTGATAAGATCATACCTTTTCCCCTGCTTCCGCTCTTCAGGCTGATCTCTATCATGCCTTTTTCATCGCAATACTTTACCGCATTATCAACCAGGATATTCATCAGCTCCCGCAAACCTCTGGGCTCTGCTAAGGCATGGACATTTTCCGAAATATCCTTCTGAAGGCCTTTTCCCTGCTTGATCGCGACCTGCTCCATGGAAGCAGCTACTTCTTCGGCCAGTTCGCTGCAGTCTACGTCGCTTAGGACAAGGTTTCCCTGCTCCGTCGCCCTGGAAAGGGCCACCAGATTGTCAATGAGAACAGCCAGGCGTTCTCCCTGATGACGGATATTTTTTGTGAATTCATTTTCTCCCTCGATCATTTCAAGGGCTTCTGCATTGGCATTGATGATCGCCACCGGCGTTTTTAGCTCATGGGATGCATTGGTAATGAATTCTCTTTGATTTTCCATATTCACAATGATCGGGCGAAGCACGCGTCTGGAGAAGAAACGCAGGAGAACGACAAATACGATCAGGGCCAGAATGGAGAACATCAGGTTTGTATGGAAGGTTTCTTTTACCGTATCCATGTAGTAACTGACATCCATGACCACCAGCATGGTGCTCTTGTCCTCATTTTCCGACTTCATATAAGCATATCTGCTGCCGTCTTTTGCCTCAAAATAGCCTCTCGGCAATGCCTTTTTCATCAGGCTTTTCGTGTATTTTTCTACCTGTTCATCTGAAATAGAGGCTATGTTCTCTGTATTTAATTTCTGATAGCTTCCGTCCGCATTGATCTGGGCGCTGAAATAGCGCAGCTGAAAAACAAATTCCTCAGATGCCCCTTCGATCAGATTGACATTCAGATCAGCATCGGAATCCGGTGTTTCTCCCTTTTGGGCGATCAGATATTCCAGAGCCTTATTAATCGTACGATCCGCCTGATAATAGGTCAGTGCGGCACTGGTGATGACAACTGCCGCCAGCATCAGGGCAACCACTCCGGTTGCCACCAGCATCATTTTTCTTCGCAGTTTACCGATCATATTTTTTCTCCAACAGGCAGAAACTGCCCCCTGCTTCTCCTTCGATCACCGCATCTGCAGCCACGGATAAAAGCTTGCTTCTCAGATAGGAGATATAGATCCAGACCACCTCGCTGCCCAACTCTTCTTCATCTGCCCAGACATGCTTATAGATATCCTCGGTTGACAGGAGTTTCCCCGGATTCAAAAGGAAGAACTCCAAAAGTTTTGACTCCTTTGTTGCCAGTCGAATCGAATTCTGGGCACTCAACTCCTGCTGCCCCGTATGAAGAGTCAGATTTGCAAACTGAAGGGTCGTCGGTGTATAGGATTCATTTCTTCTGGTCAGAGATCTTACCCTGGCCAAAAGTTCCTTGACCGCAAAGGGCTTCGTCAGATAATCATCTGCTCCGGCATCCAGTCCTTCGATCCTGTCATCCACCTCTGCCTTTGCTGTCAGCATGATCACCGGCGTTACATCTCCTGTCGCCCGGATTTCCCTTAAGACGTCGAGTCCTGTTTTCTTTGGCATCATGATGTCCAAGATCATGCAGTCATAGCTTCCATTCTGCGCAAACTCCAGTGCCTGCTCCCCGTCATAGGCAGAATCCACCTCATAGTCATAGTGTTTCAGCACCGTAACAAGGGCATACTGCATTTCTCTCTCATCTTCTGCTAATAGTAACTTCATGCCTATTCCTCAGCATTTTCCCGGATCAGCTCACGGATCGTCTGCATGGAAACATCGCAGGAGGCAAGCTCATCCGCCACCCTCTTCAGTTCCAGCTCGATCAGTCTCTGATTCCGTATGGTCTTCTTATATTTCATCTCATGCTCTAAGGAAGCCCAGGTATCCATGGCGATCGTCCGAATCTGCACCTCAACGAAATACTTTCCCGGTTCATTTCCGTCTACATCCTCGATGTCCGATTCCACCTCAAGGATCATATGATAACTTCTGTAACCATTTTCCTTGGCATGATGGATATAATCCTTCCGCTCCAGAATGGTCACGCCTTCCATTTTCTCAATGTAACTGATGTTCCGGTAAACATCATCAATGAAATCACAGACAATCCTGACGCCGATCGAATCCTTCAGTTCCTTCAAGGCGGTATGCGGCGTCTGCGGCAGGCCTTTCCTGACACATTTTTCCCGCATACTGTCTTCTGCCTTGATCCTGGATTCAAAGTGCTCATAGACCTTGATCCCGGTCAGAGCCTTTTCCTCTTCCCTATACTCCTCGATCCTTGCAATGATATCCTTCTGGATCATGGGAAGGATCTCTTTCCAATCTCCGTATATACTGTCTTTTGCCATAAATTCCTTACATATTGGTATAATGTCTTACCTTAAACTGCCCCTTTTGCAGAGCCTGATCAATCTGGGCGATCATATCCTCCCTGCCGGCGTTAAAGGTACCTTTAATATTTACATAGTTGGAAACATGATTGGAACGGAATACCGCTCCCTCATCATCCGTGTTCTGAATCAGGAGCTTGGTTTCCTCCAGGATCTGCTCCGGTGACGGCATGACAAATTTGCCCGCCTTTGCCTCCTCATAGAGCTTAGTTCCGGGAATAATATTCAGGGTCATTTCTCCGATATAGTCCGGTTTCATCTCAGACAAGGCCTTTCCTGTCTCAATAGCATGTTCCTTCCAGAGTTCTTCTCCGCCAAGTCCGGATAAGATCGTTACAGAAAGCAAAAAGCCTGCCTTCTTTGCCTTTTGACCGGCCAGAACAATATCCGCGCTTTTCACGCCCTTGTTGACTCTCTTCAGGATCTCATCACAGCCGGATTCCAAGCCCAGATAAAGCATGCTGAGTCCATGGGCATGGATCTCATCTAAGTCATCCTGTGACTTCAGAAGCAGGCTGCGGGGCGTTGCATAGCTTGTGATTCTCTGACATTCCGGAAAGAGCCTTTTGATCTCATCCAGAATCGTCAGAAGATCTTCCCTCTTATAGATCAGGGCATCCCCGTCTGCCAGGAAGATCCGATCCACATAGTGATACATACTGCGGGCTTCCTCCAGATCCTCCAGTACTTCCTTCACTGTATGAATGTGGAATTTCTTTGCCTTGTACATATTGCAAAAGGTACAGCCGTTATGGCTGCAGCCAACAGTTACCTGTATGATCAGACTATAGGCCTCACTTGGCGGACGATATACTGCACCTTCGTATCTCATTTTATTACCTCCCTGCCGACAGCTTCTGCCGGCATTTTCAACTTTTTTCTTATCTGCTCTTTTCTTATTCTTCTCTTATTTTCATTCTTTTCGCAGGCGTATTTTTCTCATGTAAAGCCACCTGCAATCTGCTATTTTCCCCTGACAATTTTCTTTCAGTTTACCCAAATATGGTTTAAAATACAATCATGAGTAAAATTATTGAACAAAAAGACAGAGAAGAAATTATTAATATCGGCAGAAAAACCAGCCGCATTAACGCCAAGATCAAGGCTCAGGGTAAAAGATATCTTCTCCCGCTGGAAGGACGGGAGATTGAAATAGTACACTACGCTGCAAAGTCAGCGCACGCTCCCATGATCTTCGGCATGCACGGCGGCGGCTTTTTATATGGCGGCTGTGCCTGCGATGACAGAATGTGGGATGACATGCGTAACCGATTGGATGTAAACATCATTTCCATCGGCTATCGGAAGACACCGGAGCATCCTTTCCCGGATGCCCTCTATGATGTCTATGATTCCATGATCTATGTCATCCACCATATGCCAAAGCTGGACTTTGACCGAGACAGGATCTGCGTCTTCGGAAACAGCGCCGGTTCCACCCTGGCTGCAGCTGTCTGCCTGCTTGCAAAGAAAAAAGGCGGACCGCTTATCAGGGGTCAGCTCCTGAATTATCCTTTCCTGGATCTGGCGACAGACCCTCTCGAAAAAGGAGAAAGTGAGGAGGAGCTTTTCATTTCCCGGCTTTTTAACGAGCTTTATATCGGCAATGCCGACCCGAAAAATCCACTCCTTTCCCCTGTCTTTGCCGAGGATCTTGCCGGCCTGCCCAAGGCCGTGATCATGGTATGTGAACACGATCCCCTGCGGACGGAAGGAGAGCTGTATGCTAAGAAGCTGAAAAATGCCGGCGTTCCGGTTTCCCTCTATCTGGCAAAGGGGATGCAGCATGCCTTCTACGAGCAGAATTATGCCAAACCCCTGCCGACCGATCCGGACTATATCAAGGAGCTTCGGGCAAACGGCCGCATGAAGGAAGAAAGCGATCATACTCTGGAACACATCAAAAGTCAGTTAAAGGAAATGCAGATTTTCTGATAGCTAAACCTGGTTATTTTTATTGCAGCTATGCTATTATTCAATCGCTGATATAGACAGAAGCTGCATAGGATTCATAAGGAGGATTATCATGGATTTTAAAGAAGTTGTTGAAACAAGACGCAGCGTGCGCAAGTATACCGATCAGCCGATCGCAAAGGAAACGCTCGAAGAGATCGTTCGTCTCTCTTCCTGCTCTCCCTCCTGGAAGAACAGCCAGTGTGTTTCCTATATCATTGTGGAAGATCCGGAATTAAAGGAGCAGATCGCGAAGGAATGCGTTTGCGGATTTGAATTCAACACGAAGACTATCACCCGAGCAAAAGCACTTGCCATCCTGACCATCAAAAAAGGCGTCTGCGGTTATGAAGCAGATGGCAGCTTTACTACCTCCAAGGGTGACCGCTGGGAAATGTTTGATGCCGGTATCGCTGCCCAGACCTTCTGTCTGGCTGCAAAGAGTGAGGGTGTCGGAACCGTTATCCTGGGCATCATTGATGAAGAAAAAACGAATGCCCTTCTGGGACTGGCCGATGATGAAATCGTCGCTGCTTTTATTGCCATGGGCTATCCGGAGAAGGAAGGAAGTATGCCGGAGCGGAGATCGGTTGAGGATCTGCTGACGATTCGCTAAAGGCATGGATTTCTATAGGACAAAAGGTATCGATAAAGTTTGAACAAAAGGCTGAGAATGATTCTGCCGGATCTAAAACACGCTCTCGCTCGGGGAAAAACCCAGCAGATGCTAAGCTCGAGGCACATGTTCCATGTACCTCTTGCTAAGCACTGGGGTTTTTCAACGGTTTTTGATCCTGGGCAGAACATCTCAGCCTTTTATGGCATAGCCATCCATCGTTTTGCCTATAATCGCCATAGATTTACTCAGTCGGAGTTCATGCCAAATCACACTTTTCCAAAGAGACCTTGCCAAAAAGTTGATTCGAGTTCGTAAGCAGGATCTTCTAATGACGATTCACAAGGCTCGCGTCGTG
>CAVHNP010000007.1:0-49040 GCA_963637505.1 Prevotella sp. CAG:279 | reverse complement strand
GGATTCGGGACTTGCACCCGTTAGAAACGTGCGCCGCCAGGCACACCTCAAAAAGGAAGCATGTTCCAGTCGGAGCATGCTTCCTTTTTTAAGACAAAACCCTTATTTGATCAATTCCGCAATCTCATACAGAAGCGCTTCGGATTCCGGCCAGCCAAGGCAGGGATCGGTAATGGACTTGCCATAGATATGTTCACCGATTTTCTGACTGCCGGGCTCAATATAGCTTTCGATCATCAGACCCTTTACAAAATGACGCATATCGTCATTGTATTCCATGTTATGGAGAACTTCTCTTGCAATGCGGATCTGTTCAATATACTGCTTGTTGGAATTAGAATGATTGCAGTCGATGATCGCCGCATGATTCTTCAGATCCTTCTCATTGTACATCTGCATGAGACGTCTGATATCTTCGTAATGATAATTCGGCTTTGCGGCACCGTGCTTATTAACGGCACCACGGAGAATAACGTGGCAAAGAGGATTGCCGCTGGTATGCACTTCGCTGCCTCGATAAATAAAATCATGAGGACCCTGAGCGGCGATAACAGAGTTCAGCATAACGGAGAAGTCACCGCTGGTCGGGTTTTTCATGCCGACCGGAATATCCAGTCCGCTGGAGGTCAGTCTGTGCTGCTGGTTCTCGGAGGAACGGGCGCCGATCGCAACATAGGAGAGAATATCACTCAGATAACCCCAGTTATCCGGATAAAGCATCTCATCTGCTGCGGAAAGTCCGCTTTCTTCTAAGGCACGGATATGCATCTTTCTCATGGCGATCAGGCCGGAAAGCATATCAGGCTTTTTTTCCGGATCCGGCTGGTGAATGATTCCCTTGTAGCCCTCGCCGGTGGTACGGGGTTTGTTCGTATAGATTCGGGGAATGATCAGCAGTTTATCCTTGAGCTTTTCCTGAATGGGAACAAGACGGCTGATATAGTCACAGACAGAATCTTCATTGTCGGCAGAACAGGGGCCGATGATAACAATGAATTTGTTGGATTCTCCGCGGAAGATTCTGGCAATCTCCTCATCTCTGGCAGCCTTTGCTGCGATTGCTTTGTCAGAAAGCGGGTAGGCTCTCTTGATCTCATCCGGAGAAGGGAGTCTGGTAATGAATTCGATAGACATGATACTGGGTCCTTCCTATTATTGATTAGGGCTGCGGCAGATAATCCGGGAATACGGCCTTCATAACATCCTTTACAGGCATCTGCTGTCCTGTGAAATATTCGAAAGCCTTTGCGCCCTGATTGATCAGCATGGGGATTCCGTTCAGATGGGGGCATCCTACTGCTTTTGCAGCTCTTAAAAAAGCAGTTTCCATAGGATTGTAGATGGCGTCAAATACAAAAAGATCTTTGCGAAGAATACTGAGATCATTGACCGGCAGCAGATCTTCGTGGGGCTTCATTCCGGCTGATGTGGCATTGACAAGCACGCTGCTTTCGAGGCAATGCTGCTGCAAAAGAGCAGAATCCTCGATGTCGGCAACAATGATCCGGGCAGAACTTGCTTCTTCCAGTCTGGCGGCAAAGGAAAGGGCATCTTCCCATTTGCTGTTCTTCCTGCGAAAGATCACGATTTCCCGAAGGCTGTCAAGGGCAGCCTGCACGCAGATGGCGGTAGCGGCACCGCCGAGTCCGAGAAGAGAGATCTTTTCTCCCCTGAGATCATAGCCCTGATCCCGCATGGACTGCATAAAGCCGTAGCCATCCGTAGAATAGCCATAAAGCCTGCCGTCCCGGGGAACAACCGTATTGACGGATGCGGATAGAGCCGCCTCCTTGGAGATCTCATCCACAAGTCCGGCGACAATCTTTTTTCCGGGCATGGTTACATTAAATCCGCTTACATGCAGAGCCTGCAGACCTTTGATCGCGGCCGGATAATCATCATCGTATACCTGAAGCGCACTGTAAACATAGTCAAGATTCAAAAGCCGGCATGCTTCATTGTGCATGGCCGGCGAGAGAGAATGTGCGACAGGATTGCCGATCAGGCAAAGTTGTTTTGTATAACCGGTAATATTCATGTATTTACATCCTAATCCTAAAGACTTTAACATATTAACGCATTGTAACTTTAAAGTCAACAAGTGCGTCTTTTTCTTGCGGTACAATTTTTGCACTGCTATACTTGATTATACCAGAATTTGATTTGAATGGAGAAAAAATACATGAAGGCGAAAAGTCTGAGAAGAAACCGGCTGACACTTTGCGTTCCGGTTGTTGAAAAAAAACGCGAGGATATCATAGCAAAAATACTGGAATTAACCGGTCAGAAGACAGAAGCAATCGAGTGGAGAATTGACCATTTCGAAGAGGGAGAGCAGGCAGAGAGTATACTGGAGTTGCTTGAAGAAATAGATCCTTTTCTGACAGATACGATCCTGATCGTGACCTATCGAAGTCAAAGAGAAGGCGGATGCGGAAAGCTTGGAAGAGAAGAATATGAGCTTCTTCTGAAGAAGATCGCGGCATCTAAGACCATTGATTATATCGATTATGAAATCATGGGAGCAAAGGATCCTTTTGCGGGAGTAAAGGAACTTCAGGAAGAAGGCTCTTTTGTTATTGCTTCCAATCATCATTTCGAGGGAACACCGGATGAGATGGAGATGGCTAAAACTTTGGAACATATGGTTCTGGCAGGAGCGGATGTTGCCAAGATCGCGGTTATGCCAAAGTCCCTTTCCGATACCATGCGTTTACTTTATGCGGCTGCTCTTATGAAGGAAAAATATCCTGACCAGGCTTTTATTACGATTGCAATGGGAAAAGAAGGTGCGGTTACAAGGCTGATCGGAGAAGCCACGGGTTCCTGTCTGTCCTTTGTTACAGCGGGCAAGGCCTCTGCACCGGGACAGATGAGTTATCAGGCAGTAGAAAAGGCGAGAGAGGCAATTCATGCCTGCCTTACAGAAGGAGAATGAGAATGAGCCGAAAATATTTCTTTATCGGATTTATGGGGAGCGGAAAAACGACCATCTCCAAGAAGCTTGCAGCGGTAACAAAATTAAAATGGATCGATACCGATCAGGAGATTGAAAAAGAGGAAAAGAAGCAGATCAAGGATATCTTCGCAGAAGAGGGAGAAGAGGCCTTTCGGGATATGGAAACGGCCTATCTTCGGAAGCTGCAGGATAGGGAGGAAGATATGATCGTTTCCTGCGGAGGCGGCATCATTTTGAGGGAAGAAAACATCGAGCTGATGCAGAAGGCGGGAGAGGTGATCTATCTTAAGGCATCGCCTTATACCATCTATAAGAGAGTTAAGAATTCCGATAAGAGGCCGATCCTGAACGGTCATATGAATGTAGAATATATTTCAGAACTGATGGAGAAAAGACTTCCTTTTTATGAGAAAGCCAAAACCTTTGCCGTGGAGGTGAATCATAAAAGAGTGCAGGATATCACAGAAGAGATCTGTCAGCGGTATGACATCTAGGAGGTATGATGCCGGGATGCTAGAGAGTGTGTTTGCTTTTTTGCAGGGAATATGCTATGATACCTTTCATGCATCCGTAGTTTAATGGATAAAACGTCGGATTCCGGTTCCGGAGCTGCGGGTTCGATTCCTGTCGGATGCACGCGGGGATGGCAAAAATGTCACCCCCTTTTCTTTATCAGAAACTATTATCTGTCTTTTTCGGGAGGTACTTTATGAAAAAGAGAGTGATTTCGATTTTATTGGCTTTTTCCATGGCCGCGAGTCTCGGACTTGGAGGATGCAGCCTGTTTCCGTCGAATTCAGAATCAGCAGAGGCAACAACAGAAGAGGCAGCAGATGTCAGCACATCAGCAGATGCGGTAACCGTGGAGAGCACCTTCCAGGTGAATGCGGTTGAGGGCATCAACAGTCTTATGAATGATTACTATACTGCTTATGCAAACGGTGATACAGGAATGCTGCAGCAGTTGGCTTATCCCTTCTCAGACAGGGAACTGCAGTATATTTCCCTGATGAGTCAGTATATTGATTCCTATTCGGATTTTATCATTTATTCCAAGGACGGAGTGAATGAAGGAGAGTATATTGTTTCCGTTTCCATGAAGATTCATTTTACCGGTGTTGAGACTGCGGCACCCGGAATTGAAACCTTCTATGTAAAGACAGGAGATAATGGCAACTATTATATCGATAACAGCTACAGCTCCTATAATCTTTCTGCTCAGGAGAGTCAGACAGATCAGACGATCCTGAATTTCATCAACAGCTATAATTCACAGGAAGATGTGAACCAGCTCTTCAATGAAGTAAATACAGCTTATCAGCAGGCACTGGCGGGAGATCAGGGACTGCAGACGATGATGAATACGACTATTCCGAATGCGGTCAGCAGCTGGAATGAGACCGGTACCATTCCGAGTGCCGATACAGAGGAAAATTCCGAAGATACGACAACGGATGGACAGGAAGAAGCCACAGACAATACGGCAGAGGAAGCGGCAGCAGATACGGAAGAAGATACAGCAGAGGATACTTCTGATCAGCTCAGCTATATTCCGGAAGGAAAGAAGATTACGATTACCGATCCGGTCAGAGTCAGAAAGTCTATGAGCGAGTCGGCGAAGGTATTGGGTACGGCTGTAGTCGGTGATACGGTTACCGTTATCATGAGCTATGAAGAAGGATGGACGAAGGTTACCTGGGGAGATGAGACAGGCTACATCAAGACAGAGCTTCTTCAGACACAGTGATGACAGAAACATGGATAGCATGTTTCCTGAGTGGAATGCGATATGCGTCAGGGTCTCGAGCAAGCTCGGACTCTGGCGCATACTTTTTATAAGAAAAGGATAGAAAGATGAGTGAAAATACAGAAGGGGTAAGAATTAATAAATTTTTAAGCGAAGCCGGATATTGCTCCAGGAGAAAGGCAGACCGCCTGGTTGAAGAAGGCCGCGTGGAAATAGATGGAAAAGTTGCCCTCATGGGAGAAAAGATTCTGCCGGGACAGAGGGTTCTGGTGGATGGAAGGGAAATAGAAAAAGAAGAAGAAAAGATTTTGATTGCTTTTCATAAACCCAAGGGGATCGTTTGTACGACAGGCCATTATAAGGACAATATCATTGATTATATCGGCTATTCAAAGCGGATTTATCCCATCGGAAGGCTGGATAAGGATTCTACCGGTCTGATCCTTTTGACCAATAGGGGAGAAATCGTAAATCGTATCCTGAAGGCTTCAAATTATCATGAAAAAGAATATCTTGTGACCGTAAACAAGGATCTTACCAGGGATTTTTTGGACGGAATGGCAGAGGGCGTGCCCATTCTGGATACGGTGACCAGAAAGTGCAAGATAAAGGCCTGTGGACGCCGCAGTTTTCGTATCATACTTACACAGGGTCTGAACCGTCAGATCAGAAGGATGTGTGACTATTTTGATTACAGGGTGGTGAGTCTGAAGCGGGTTCGCATTATGAATATTGAACTTGGGGATCTGGAAGTCGGAAAATACCGGAATCTGACGGAAGAGGAAATAAAAGAACTGGAGAAACGCCTATGAATAGAAAAGAATATGATCAGCTGAAGCAGAAGATCGAATATCATATGGATCGTTACTATAACCAGGATGATCCGGAGATTTCGGATTATGAGTATGATCAGTTGATGCAGGAATTAAAGAAGGCAGAGACAGAGCATCCGGACTGGCTGACAAAGGATTCTCCTTCCCAGAAGGTGGGAGGAAGTACCAAAAGAGAAGCCGGTGTCAAGGTGGTTCACAATGTGCCTATGCTTTCTATTAATGATGTCTTTGAATTGGATGAGGTCAGCACCTGGGTGGAAAAGGTACTGCAGCTGCATCCCGATGCTTCCTTTTCTGTAGAACAGAAGATCGATGGTCTTAGTATGTCCCTGCGTTATCGAAAGGATCCGGAGGATCCTTCTTTTATGAAACTGGAGCTGGCTGAGACGAGAGGAACCGGCTTCGAGGGAGAAGATGTTACGGTAAATGCCCTTGTGATCCCTAGCGTACAGGAAAAAATCAAGGCAGATTTTTCCTATCTGGAACTTCGTGGAGAGGTTTATATGACCCATGAAGACTTTGACAGATATAACAGTGAAATGGAAGAAAAGGGAAAAAAGACAGCGGCAAATCCAAGAAACCTGGCGGCCGGAACCTTAAGACAGCTGGATTCGGCTGTTACAAAAGAACGCGGACTGCGTATGCTGATTTTTAATGTACAGGACGGACCGGCAGAAATGATGGAAGAGCAGGGGAAAGCCTTGGACTGGCTGTCGGCACATGGCGTGGAAACGGTCTGGCATAAAAGCTGCAAAACAGAAGAAGAAGTCCTTTCTGCCGTTGAGGAAATCGGTCAAATGAGGGGAGAGCTCCCCTATGATATTGACGGTGCGGTCATAAAGCTGGAGCAGATTGCCTACCGGGCAGATTTCCCGGCCGGCAGCAAGTACAGTGACGGTCATATCGCTTATAAATATCCGCCGGAAGAAAGACCAGTTATTATGGAGGAGATTGAAGAGACGGTTGGCAGAACCGGAAAGATTGCCTTTATCGGTCATGTTCTTGATGCGGAAACAAAAAAGCCGGCCAGGCTGTGCGGGACAAGCGTTTCCAGGGTAACCCTGCACAACCAGGATTATATTCGGGAGATGAAGATCGGTATCGGCGGTATTTATAAGATCCTCAAATCCGGAGATATTATTCCGAAGCTTACCGGTTTGGTGAAGGAGCCGAAGGAAGTCTATGAAGCCTCTTCCCATTGCCCGGTTTGTGGACAGGAACTGGAAAGGGAAGAAGAGACAGCGGATATCCGATGTGTGAATCCCCTCTGTCCGGCCCAACTGACCAGAACGATTTCTTATTTTACTTCCAGAAGCTGTATGGATATTGCGGGGTTGGGAGAGACGCTGGTAGAAAGTCTTGTGAAGGAAGGCTTCCTTACGTCTTATGCAGATATCTATCAGTTAAAGGAACATCGAAGTGAACTGATCGAGAAGGGGATTATCGGAAAGGAAAAGAATACGGATAAGATTCTTGCTGCGATTGAGGCATCCAAGAGCAATTCTCCGGTTCAGCTTCTGACGGGTCTGGGAATTCGGAATGTCGGCAGGGCAACAGCCCAGGAACTGATGAAGCATTATAGCTCGATTCAGGAATTGATGAAGACGGATCTGGAGGAATTGCTGCAGATCCCTGATATCGGAGAGACCACGGCTCGGGATATTCTTTCCTTTTTCCGTAATAAGGAAGATATCAAAGTGATGGAAGAGCTGGAAGCCTATGGCCTTAGTATGGTCATGGAAGAAAAAGAGGAAGGAAGCGATATCCTCGCCGGGAATACCTTTGTCATTACGGGAACTCTGCCGGATATGGATAGGAAAGAAGCCCAGGCTTTGATCGAGAAGGCGGGAGGAAAGGTAACCGGATCTGTATCAAAGAAGACAAGTTATCTGCTTGCCGGAGAAAATGCCGGAAGCAAGCTGACCAAGGCAAATGAGCTGGGAATTCCGGTCTTATCTTTGGCAGATCTTCTTGCTATGCTGGACAAGAAATAAAGAGGGAGTGTCTGATCTAAGCGGTCAGGCACTTTTTTATCGTATAGAAAACTTTATTCAGGAAAAATGCTGTCTGAAAAAGTGCTGGTAAAAAAAATTAGAAAAGTGCTTGCATTCTTCTGAAACGGGTGGTAATATACATACAAGGTAATTCCTATCGGATAACTAGGAAATACGGAAAAGCAAAAGTATAAGGATAACTTAAATCAAAATCAGGAGGAAAGACTTATGAGCAAGAAACCTTATAATGAGAGAAATTTCAAATTCGAAACATTAGCCCTTCATGTAGGACAGGAAGAAGCTGATCCGGCAACAGATTCCAGAGCAGTGCCGATCTATGCGACAACATCTTATGTATTCCATAATGCACAGCATGCAGCTGATCGTTTTGGTCTTGCTGATGCCGGTAATATTTACGGTCGTCTGACAAACTCTACTCAGTCTGTATTCGAGGATCGTATTGCAGCACTTGAGGGTGGCTCTGCAGGACTTGCGGTTGCATCCGGTGCAGCAGCGATCACCTACACCATTCAGGCTCTTGCAAAAGCAGGCGAGCACATTGTAGCACAGAAGACAATCTATGGCGGAACAACAAACCTTCTTGCTCATACCTTACCCCTTTACGGTATCGAGGCTTCTTTTGTAGATGTTCATAATCTTCAGGAAGTAGAGGATGCAATCCAGGAGAACACAAAGGCAATCTTCATCGAGACAATGGGAAATCCGAATTCAGATATTCCGGATATCGATGCGATTGCAGAGATTGCTCATAAGCATGGACTTCCTCTGGTTATTGATAATACATTTGGAACACCTTATTTGATCCAGCCGATCAAACATGGCGCTGATATCGTTGTTCATTCTGCTACAAAGTTCATCGGCGGACATGGTACAACCCTTGGCGGTGTGATCGTAGAGGCAGGCACCTTTGATTTTGCGGCATCCGGCAAGTATCCGTGGATCTCTGAGCCGAACCCGAGCTACCATGGTGTTAAATTTACAGAGGCAGCAGGACCGGCAGCATTTGTTACCTATATTCGTGCGATCCTTCTTCGTGATACAGGCGCTACAATTTCTCCTTTTGCAGCTTTCCTTCTTCTGCAGGGAACAGAGACACTTTCCCTTCGTCTGGAAAGACATGCGGAAAATGCACAGAAGGTAGTTGAGTACCTGACCAAGAATCCGCATGTAGCAAAGGTAAATCATCCTTCTCTGCCGGATCATCCGGATCATGAGCTCTATACCAAGTATTTCCCGAACGGCGGAGCTTCTATCTTCACCTTCGAGATCAAGGGCGGCAAGGATGCAGCCTTCAAGTTCATCGATAATCTGGAAGTATTCTCTCTTCTGGCAAACGTTGCAGACGTGAAATCTCTTGTTGTACATCCTGCAACAACAACACATAGCCAGCTGACAGACGAAGAGCTTGCAGAAGCAGGCATCACACCGGGAACCATTCGTCTTTCTATCGGTACAGAGAATATTGATGATATCATCGAGGATCTTGACGAAGCATTCAAGGCACTTGACGAGTAATAAGAAACACCTCCTTAGTAAGTAAAACGTATGATGTTATTTTGGGCTGCCATATCTTATCGGTATGGCAGTCTTTTTCTTTTTGATTATTGAACCTCTATTCTCAATATGTTAGTCTATACAGTATGGTGCCCGGATAAAAGGGAGCTGCTTTGAATACGAATCAGAGAATGAAATGATAGATCGTTTTGAATAGAGAGGAGTAAAAATGCCGCATACAGGAGAAGACTCTTTTAGCGGTGAGGTTTCCACTGAAGAAGGAAAAGCTTCAGGCAGGGAAGATCACAAGGAAAGCTCTTTCAGTAAAAATAGAAAATTAAAGGATAAAAGATCAGGCAGAAAAAATAGCAAGAAAAAAGGCAGACGATCCGGAGGCGGTTTCGGCAGCTACGGAGATGCAGGCAGAACCTCCATCGTAGGAAACGGCGGCAGAGTACTGGGCTGCGGAACATCCATGATCATCACGGCGGTGATCATATTCGTGGCGGTTGTGATACTTGCTGTTATGATCACCAATTTAAATAAAAACAGCGGAAATGTAGCGGAAGCTACGGCTGTCAGTACCATAAACAGAACAAAACTGACAGATGTTGCCGATTTCAACAGCAATTGTATCAAAGATGAGCTGGAGTGGATCGATGATGTTTCCACTACGGAGGATGGTTTGGAACCCTTCTATAAGAAGACCGGTATTCAGCCCTATATTCTGATCAGAGGATATGATGCAACCCTTTCTTCCGACGAAGAAAAGCAGGAATGGGCGAATACGTATTTCAGTGAAAATATTTCTGAGCAGAATGCTTTTCTCTTTGTTTACTTTGCAGAGAAGAATACATCGACCGATATCGGTTATATGTGTTCGGTGAGCGGTGCTTCTGCGGATGCCCTTTTGGATACAGAGGCCATGAATGTTTATTGGGATAATATCCAAAGATATTGGAAGTCAGACCTGTCAACAGACCAGGTGATTATTCGTGCCTATGGTGATACCGCATCAAGTATCATGAAGCATCATACAACCCAGGCAGAAAAGACAAGAAACATCATTATTCTGGTCGTTGTTTTACTCCTTCTTGCAGTGGGACTTTTCTTCTGGAAGGGAAAAGGCATTTCCTTGCCTACAAAGCCGAAAAAGAAAAAGAAAAGCCAGCGAAGTTCGCCTCAGAAGAAGAGAGAGGTACCGGTTGGGGAGCCGGTAAAGGAAGAGACGAAAAAGATAGATCCTGACACGCCTCTTTTGACAGACGAGGAAATGGCGGAAATCAGGAAAAAGCTCGGACTTTAAGCGAAAAGAAGGGGAAAGGCCTAGGGCCTCTTTCTTAAGGAAGCACGGCAGCTGTCAAATGTCCAAGACTGTAATAAGCCGCAGTGTATCAGTGTATATTTAGTATGGGATAAAGGAGCCACCGGTGCTATGGGCATCGGTGGATTTTATAAATAAAGCGATGAAAAAAGAACTGGATTATTTTTTGATTGATGGAAAATATTATGGGGGAGATCAGGAAACGATACCGGACAAACTTCTTCGGTTTGCGGGATGTGCAGCGATCACGGCAAGTGATCTTTGCATTTATCTGGATCTCTATTGCGGAACAAGACTCTATCCTTATGATCTGAAAGAGATCACGGAAAAAGACTACGTAAAATTCGCTTCTGATATGATGAAGCGCTGCATTACACCGGGACTTCGGGGTGTAGATACCTTGGAACGTTATCTTCGCGGTTTTGAAAAATTTCAGGTGAAGAGAGGAACGCATCCGGTCAAAACAGAGCCTTTTTCCGGAAAAGAAGATGTCAAAAAGGCAGAAGAAAAAATCAAAGCATCCATAGACGGTGGAATCCCTGTTGTCAATCTGACCCTTCGTCACCAGGATACAGAGACCTTTGATGATTATGAATGGCACTGGTTTATCTTTAACGGTTACGAAGAGAGGGAAGATGGCTTTTTTGTAAAAACCGTTTCCTATGGAAAGTATGTCTGGCTTGATTTTGAGAAGCTTTGGGATACCGGCTTTGAGGATAAGGGAGGCCTGATCTTATTTCATATAAGGAAGGGAGAATGAAATGCTTACAATACCTGTTTATAATATTATTCTTGTCCCCGGCGTTACTTATTATTTTCAGAATGACTATTTTAAGGAACTGATTGACGGAGATGAGTTTCAGAAGGGCGATGAAATTGCCTTTCTTATGATCAAGGAAGATAAGGACGCAGAGAATCTGGAGGCGAATGATTTCTATCCGATCGGTTTATCTGCGGTGATAGAGGAGATCGGAAAAGAAGGAATTGTTTCCGTTCAGACCCTTCAAAGGATCAATCTTGAAAAGATAGATTTTGATGAAAAAGGAAAGATTGTTATTGACTATTCTCCTCGGGAGGATATTGATGATCTGGATGAGGAAGAAAAAAAGAGAAGGCTGGAAGATGTAAAATCTGCTTACATTCAGTATGTGAGTGAGCAGCAGTGGGGAATTCTGGCGAGAAGTTATGTCAATCAGTGGAAGACCATGGGAGAGATGGTTGCCTCCATTTCGACGAAAACGGATATTCCGAATGAGGAAAGATATGCCATTCTGGCAGCAGACCGGACTTCGGAGAGGACTTCCCTGATGGAAAAGGTTCTCTATGAATTCCTTCAAATGGCCAGAGTCGGCAATGAGGCAGAATCCGAGGCAGCAGAGCAGAATGAGCAGCTTTATCGGGAGGATGCCATTAAGAAGCAGATCGAATATTTGCAGAGGGAGCTGGATGAAATGCATCCGGAAAATATCTCGGATGTAAGACGCTTTGAGAAGAAAATCGAAGAAAGCGGGATGAATGAGCAGGCGGAAGCTGAGGCCAGAAAGGTACTCCTTCGTATGAAGCAGGAAGGCCAGAACAGTCCGGAATATGGCATGCTTTATGATTATCTGGATTTCACCTGTTCTCTTTCCTGGAAAAAGGCAGAAAATCAGGAGATCGACCTGAAAAGAGCGGAAGAGATTCTGGAAGAGGATCATTACGGCCTGAAGAAGCCGAAAAAGAGAATCCTGCAGCAGATTGCGGTTATGACCTTGAACAGAAAACAGTCAGGATCCATCCTTCTTTTTGTAGGTGCGCCCGGTACCGGAAAAACAAGCATTTGCCAGAGCATTGCCAAGGCACTGGGCAGAAGCTATGTAAGAGTCAGTCTCGGCGGAGTTCGTGATGAGGCTGAGATCAGAGGACATAGAAGAACCTATATCGGTGCAATGGCCGGCAGGATTATGGATGGAATCAGAAAGGCGGGCACATCTAACCCGGTGATGGTTTTAGATGAGGTAGATAAGCTTTCGCATGATTACAGCGGAGATCCTTCCAGTGCCCTTCTGGAGGTTTTGGATCCGGAGCAGAATTTCTCCTTTACCGATCACTATATGAATGTTCCCTATGATCTGTCAGATGTTCTCTTTATCTGTACAGCGAATACAACGGACAGCATTCCTGAGCCTCTTCTTAACCGAATGGAAATTATTGATTTTGCCGGTTATACCGCATCAGAGAAATTCCAGATCGCACAGAAGCATCTGATTCCAAGATCCATGAAGGAGATGGGCTTGAAAAAGAAGCAGATCAGCTTTACGGATGAGGCGGTCAGACAGGTAATCTCGGATTATACAATGGAATCCGGAGTCAGAGGACTGAAAAAGTGTATTGATATGATCTGCCGCAGTGCAGCGGTTCTGTTGGTGAGAGGAGAACAAAAATCCATCACGGTAAATCCCAAACGCCTGAAGGAGCTGATGGATGCAAAACCGATCTTACATGATAAGATTCTGAAGGAAAAGAAGCCCGGTGTTGTTACCGGACTGGCCTGGACTATGGCAGGCGGAGAAATTCTTTATATCGAAAGCGTTATGCTCAAGGGAGAAGGAAAACTGATCGTAACAGGACAGCTGGGAGATGTAATGAAGGAATCCATTCAGATCGCCTTAAGTCTGGTAAAGCTGAAATTCCCGGAGAAGGCAGAGCTTTTTGAGAAAAATGATATTCATATTCATGTGCCGGAAGGAGCCATTCCTAAGGATGGACCCTCTGCAGGAATTACCATGACAACGGCTTTATCTTCCCTTGTGACCGGAAAAGCGGTCGATCCGCACATCGCGATGACGGGAGAGGTTTCCCTTCGGGGAGGCGTTATGCCGATCGGCGGACTTCCGGAAAAACTGATGGCAGCAGTCAGAGCCGGTGTGACAAAGGTCTTTATACCAAAGGAAAATGTACAGGATCTGGAGGATGTCGCTGAGGAAGTGAAGGATGCTTTGGAGATTATTCCGGTTTCAGAGGTTGATGAAGTGCTGAAAAAGACAGGCATTCTTTAAGAAAAGAGAGGTAAGCACATGTTTTTCTTTCGACCGATGCTGATCGTATTCTGGGTCTATATGCTGGTTGCCCTGCTGCCTGCGATCGGATTGATGGTTTATATCTATCATCTGGACAAAATAGAACATGAACCCTGGGGACTGATCCTGAAGCTGGCTGCTTTTGGCGGAAGTGCGGCTGTCCTTTCCGGTATTTTGGAAAGCATAGGACAAAAAGTACTGGATTTTTTTCAATTCGATACCGCTTCTCCGATCTATACCATTCTCCTGGCTTTTTTGGTCGTTGCTCTTGTGGAAGAGGGCTTGAAGTTTTTCTTCCTTTACCGGGGCAGTTGGAAGGATCCGAACTTTGATTATACTTTTGATGCGATCGTTTATTCGGCAGCAGTTTCCCTTGGCTTTGCCGCCTTGGAAAATGTAATGTATGTCTTTGGATTTGGACTTTCTACCGGATTTATGAGAGCCTTTCTCTCGATTCCGGGACATCTGGCCTTTGCCATTCTCCTGGGTCTTTTCTACGGAAAAGCGAAGGAAAAAGCGAAGGCCGGCTGGAAGGCAGGAAGTCTCTTTGACCTTTTCACAGGGCTTCTTCTGGCTTTTGTTCTGCATGGCTTATACGATACAACGGCCATGCTGGGGAATTTGTCCGCCCTGATCTGCTTTGTGATCATTGTTCTCGTGATTTATTTTATTGTTTTTCGTCTGGTTCGCAAGGCGGCAGATGATGATCACAGGATGTAAGATTGATATAAATATATGATATGGACAAAATAAAAGATATGACATCAGGTTATAGAACACATAAAAAAACAGCATGGTCATATCGGAGTGTTTTTATTGTCTCAATACCGGAATCGTGGTATTGTATGTATGTCGCAAGGAGGTAATAAATGAATACATACGTTCTTTCCATTTTAGCTGAGAACAAATCAGGCGTTTTGAGCAGATTGACAGGTCTTTTTTCAAGACGAGGCTATAATATCGACAGCATCACAGCCGGTGTTACGGCGGATGAGCGTTTTTCCCGGATTACTATTGTGACCAGCGGAGAAGACGAGCTGATGGTAGAGCAGATTGAGAAACAGCTTGCAAAACTGGAGGATGTAGTTTCTATTGAGAGATTGAAGAGGGATGAGTCAGTAGCAAGAGAGCTGATCCTGGTGAAGGTAAGAGTTCCTTCCGAATCCCGCCAGTCGATGATGTCAGTGATCGACATCTTCAGAGCGAGGGTAATCGATGTTTCATCCGATTCAATGGTAATCGAACTTACCGGTTCTCAGAACAAGCTGGAAGCCTTTATCGGACTCATGAAAGAGTATGATATCGTAGAGCTTGCCAGAACAGGTGCAACCGCCCTTTCACGCGGCATGGAAAATGTTAAATTTTTAGATTAACTAAATTTTATGTATCAACAGGAGGTCATTAAAATGGCAGCAAGAATTTTCTATCAGGAAGATTGTAACGTTTCTTTACTGGAAGGCAAGAAGATCGCAATCGTAGGTTACGGAAGCCAGGGACATGCTCATGCAAAGAACCTGAGAGATTCCGGATGCGATGTCATCATCGGTCTTTATGAAGGAAGCAAATCATGGAAGAAGGCAGAAGAGGACGGATTCCAGGTTTATACAACAGCTGAGGCAGCTAAACTTGCTGATATCATCATGGTTCTGATCAATGATGAGAAGCAGGCAGATATGTACAAGGCAGACATCGAGCCGAACCTGGAAGCAGGCAATATGCTGATGTTCGCTCACGGCTTCAACATTCACTATGGCTGTATCGTTCCGCCGGCAGATGTTGACGTTACAATGATCGCTCCGAAGGCACCGGGACACACAGTACGTTCTGAGTACGAAGAAGGCAAAGGAACACCTTGTCTGGTAGCTGTATATCAGGATGCAACAGGAAAGGCTTGGGAGAATGCCCTGGCTTATGGCGCTGGTATCGGTGGTGCAAGAGCAGGTATTCTTGAGACAACATTCCGTACAGAGACAGAGACAGACCTCTTCGGTGAGCAGGCAGTTCTTTGCGGCGGCGTTTGCGCTCTGATGCAGGCGGGTTTTGAGACTCTGACAGAGGCTGGTTATGATCCGAGAAATGCTTACTTCGAGTGTATCCACGAGATGAAGCTGATCGTAGATCTGATCTATCAGTCAGGCTTCGCAGGAATGAGATATTCTATCTCCAATACAGCTGAGTATGGTGATTATGTAACAGGACCGAAGATCGTTACAGAAGAGACTAAGAAGGCAATGAAGAAAGTTCTTTCTGACATTCAGGATGGTACTTTCGCAAGCGAATTCCTTCAGGATATGTCTGCTGCAGGACGTCAGGTTCACTTCAAGGCTATGAGAAAGCTTGCTTCTGAGCATCCGTCAGAGAAGGTTGGCGAGGAAATCCGTAAGCTTTACAGCTGGAATGATGATTCTTCTAAGCTCATCAACAACTAATCTATTTGATCATAAAATGATTTTAAAAGGTGCTGTCGCAAAAAAAAATGCGGCAGCACCTTT
Organism: Prevotella sp. CAG:279; assembly: GCA_963637505.1. Taxonomy (GTDB): domain Bacteria; phylum Bacillota; class Clostridia; order Lachnospirales; family Lachnospiraceae; genus RUG14243. The sequence continues at coordinate 33,117 of CAVHNP010000007.1, read as the reverse complement.
TTTACATAATAGGAAATTCCTTTGGAATTTCTATTATGTAAAAAGTACGGAGATGCGCAGCTCGCGGAGCTGAAATTAATGCTTCGCATTCCGCTCGCGCGCGGGCGTATGCGCAAGCGCATACTTTTTATAAGGCACAGATAGCCAATTCCGGCCTTTGTTTTGTTTTCATTAACACATTTTGCCTGACAACTCGTATAATAGGAAAAAAGGGGGGGCAAGTACCATGTGGATTTTATTTGCATTCGGTTCGGCATTTTTTGCTGGCCTAACATCAATTCTTGCAAAATGTGGAATCCGAAAAACAGATTCTGATATCGCAACAGCGATTCGTACCATCATTGTTCTGCTTTTTTCCTGGCTCATGGTCTGGATTGTGGGTTCTGCGGGAGGCATTACGGATCTCAGCAGAAAAACCTGGATTTTCCTGATTCTGTCAGGTCTTGCGACAGGCGCATCCTGGCTTTGCTATTTTCGGGCTCTGCAGCTGGGCGATGTGAATAAGGTGGTACCGATTGACAAATCAAGTACGATTCTTACGATCTTGCTGGCTTTCATCTTCCTGGGAGAGCCGGTTTCCTGGATGAAAGGAATCGCGATCATCCTGATCGGAGCAGGAACCATGCTGATGATCGAGAAAAAGGAAGTATCCGAGAAGACAGGGAAAGAAAAGCAGGGAAAAATGAGTTGGATGTTATATGCTCTTTTGTCGGCTCTCTTTGCTTCCCTGACTTCCATTCTGGGTAAGGTCGGCATCGAAGGAGTGGAGTCGAATCTGGGAACAGCGATCAGAACCGGAGTGGTTTTGATTATGGCCTGGCTGATCGTTTTTATTAAAGGGAAAAAGAGCGGTCTGAAGCAGATTCCGAAAAGGGAGCTGATCTTTATCTGCCTGTCCGGACTCGCAACCGGAGGCTCCTGGCTTTGCTATTACAGGGCTCTGCAGGATGGCCTTGCCAGTGTAGTGGTTCCGATCGATAAACTGAGTATCCTGGTTTCAATCGCCTTTTCTGCCCTGGTCTTCGGAGAGCGTCTTTCAAAAAAAGCAGGGCTTGGTCTGGCTATGATTGTTGCCGGTACCTTGATGATGCTGCTCTGATAGATTTCCTTTTCATATTTGAATAAAGTATGTTATACTTTTCGAGATGATAGGAGATTCTTTTGGAATTTCCATCAAGCTTCCGAAAAAAATACTTATATCGTTTGTCAGCCGTAGAAGGCAGAGAGCGTAAAAAGGCAGCGATATAATAAATAAGGGGGATATATGAAACGTATTTTATTAAAACTGAGTGGTGAAGCACTCGCAGGAGAAAATCATTTTGGCTTTGATGAAGCAACGGTTAAGGAGGTTGCCCGCCAGGTAAAACAGGTATATGATTCCGGCATTGCAATCGGTGTTGTGATCGGTGGCGGTAATTTCTGGAGAGGCAGATCTTCCGATGCGATCGAGCGTACAAAGGCAGATCAGATCGGCATGCTTGCAACAGTCATGAACTGCATCTATGTTTCTGAGATTTTCAGAAGTGCAGGAATGAAAACAGAGATCCTGACACCTTTTTCCTGCGGTGATGTAGCAAAGCTCTATTCCAAGGATACTGTTATGGAGGATCTGGAAGAGGGAAAGGTAGTCTTTTTCGCAGGCGGTACAGGTCATCCCTATTTTTCAACAGATACGGCAACCGTTCTTCGTGCGATTGAGATGGAAGCAGATGCGATCTTCCTGGCAAAGGCCATTGACGGTGTTTATGACAGCGATCCCAAGCTGAATCCGGATGCAAAGAAATATGATGAGATCAAGATTGATGATGTGGTAGCCAATAAGCTGGGCGTGATCGATCTGGCAGCATCTGTACTTTGCATGGAGAATAAGATGCCCATGTATCTCTTTGGCCTGAATAAAGAAAACAGCATTGCGGATAGTATTTTAGGAAAGTTTACAGGAACAAAGGTAACTGTTTAGGAGGAAATATTTATGGATATTAAGGTTTATGAGTCCAAGATGGATAAGACACATAAGAAGCTTTTGGAGGAATTCGATGCGATTCGCGTAGGACGTGCCAATCCGCATGTTCTGGATCGTATTATGGTTGATTATTACGGTTCTCCGACAGCAATTCAGCAGGTTGCCAATGTTGCGGTTCCTGAGGCTAGAATGATCCAGATCACACCCTGGGAAACAAACATGCTGAAAGAGATCGAAAAGGCAATCAATCTTTCCGAGCTCGGTATCAATCCGACAAATGACGGTAAGTCTATTCGACTGATCTTCCCGGAAATGACAGAGGAGAGAAGAAAAGAGGTTGCCAAGGAAGCTCGTAAAAAAGGCGAGGATGCAAAGGTTGCTGTGCGCAATATCCGTAGAGATGCGATCGATCAGCTGAAGAAAGAACTGAAGGCAAAGGAAATTTCTGAGGATGTAGAAGCGGATTTTGAGGATGATATCCAGAAGCTTACAGATAAGTTCATCAAGATCATTGATGCGTCTGTAAAAGAAAAGGAAAAAGAGATCACAACCGTTTAAGAAAAATGAGATCAGGAGAGGGGACATGCAGCTTGCCTGTCCCCTTTTTTATCGTATAAGTAGGAGAATCAAAATGGAAGAAAAACAGATTCCCAATCATGTGGCGATTATTTTGGATGGCAACGGAAGATGGGCAAAAAGCAAGGGAATGCCCCGTGAATACGGTCATACGATCGGAGCCAAGAACGTAGAAACGATCATTGAAGCGGCAGATGATCTTGGAATCCGCTATGTTACCTATTATGCCTTCTCAACCGAAAACTGGAAGAGGCCAGAGAAGGAAGTGCAGAAGCTGATGAATCTTCTCCGTAACTATCTTAAGACCGCCATCAAAAAAGCAAATAAAAATAATATCCGGATGAGAATTATCGGCGATCGAACCGGCCTGGCTCAGGATCTGCAGGAGCAGATTCAGAAGGTAGAAGAGGCCACAGCGGCGAATACCGGTATTACCATGACAATTGCAATCAATTATGGCAGCCGGGACGAGATCGTACGTGCCATGAATCAGATCCGGAAGGAGATGAAGGAGGGAATTCTTGAGGAAGGCGAGATCACGGAGGAGATGATCAGTGCCCATCTTGATACGGGAGATCTTCCGGATCCGGATCTGATGATTCGCACCAGCGGAGAACAAAGACTTTCCAATTACCTGCTCTGGCAGCTGGCTTACAGTGAGTTCTATTTTACGGATGTTCCATGGCCGGCTTTCAGCAAGAAGGATCTGGAGGCGGCGGTAGATGCCTATGCGAACAGAGACAGACGCTATGGGAAGATCAAGGAGGAATAGTTATGTTTCGTACGAGATTGATCAGTGGTATTGTTCTTGTGCTGCTTCTTATGCTTTTTATCTGGCCGGGCGGATGGCTGCTCTGGGCAGGCTGTCTGGCGATTTCCCTGATCGGACTTTTTGAGCTTTACAGGGTTTTTGGCATTCAGAAGGATCTTCTGGGCTTTATCGGCTATGCAGCCTTATGTGTTTTTTATCTGGATTTAAGACTGCATTTTCTGATGGCAGATATGCTGCTTGTGATCGGTCTGCTGCTCTTACTTCTCTTTGCCTTTGTGCTGACTTATCCCAGATATAAGGCGGTATCTGTTATGCAGGCCTTCTTTGGGGTTTTATATGTAGGTGTCATGCTTTCCTTTATTTACCAGACCAGGATGATGGAGAAAGGTTTTTTTGATGTTTGGCTGATCTTTTTCTGTGCCTGGGGTTGTGATACCTGTGCCTATTGTACGGGAATGCTCTTCGGAAAGCATAAACTGGCGCCGGTTCTTTCCCCAAAGAAGTCGATTGAGGGTTCCATCGGCGGAATTGCCGGTGCAGCGGCTCTGGGTGCGATCTACGGCTGCCTGCTTCATTTTCAATATGGATTTGCAGCAGAAAGGATCGGAGCCTATGCCCTGATCTGTGCGATCGGTGCAGTTTTTTCCCAGCTGGGAGATCTGTCTGCATCTGCCATTAAGAGAAATTATGACATAAAGGATTACGGAAAGCTGATTCCGGGACATGGCGGCATCATGGATCGTTTTGACAGTGTGATCGTTACGGCACCCATGATCTATTATCTTGCCTATTATCTGATTCATTAAAGGACTAACTATGAAAAAAATTGCGATTTTAGGATCGACCGGTTCGATCGGAACACAAACACTTGATGTTGTAAGAGCAAATGAAGATCTAAAGGTTGTCGCTCTTTCCTGTGGCAAAAATATTGACCTTCTGGAAAAGCAGATCAGGGAATTTTCTCCGAGCTTTGTCAGTGTCTGGGAGGAAAAGGATGCGGCAAGTCTGAAAATAAAGATTGCCGATCTGGATGTTAAGGTATACAGCGGTATGGAAGGTCTGCTTGCGGTTGCAAGAGCCGAGGAGGCAGAAATACTTGTTACGGCAATCGTAGGAATGCTGGGCGTTCGGCCGACCATTGCGGCAATAGAAGCCGGTAAGACGATCGCTCTTGCCAATAAAGAGACCCTTGTGACTGCTGGACATATCATTATGCCTCTGGCAAAGGAAAAAGGAGTACAGATCCTTCCGGTTGACAGTGAACACAGTGCGATCTTCCAGTCCCTGAACGGAGAAAGACAGAATAAGATTGATAAGATCCTGCTGACGGCTTCAGGCGGAGCCTTTCGCGGTAAAAAGAAGAAAGAGCTGGCAGGAATCCAGCCAAAGGATGCCCTTACCAATCCGAACTGGGTCATGGGACAGAAGGTAACGATCGATTCTTCTACCCTGATCAACAAGGGTCTGGAAGTGATGGAAGCAAAATGGCTTTTCAATGTGGAGCCTGAGCAGATCCAGGTCATTGTGCATCCCCAGAGCATTGTACATTCCATGGTGCAGTATGAGGATGGTGCAGTGATTGCCCAGCTTGGCGTCCCGGACATGAAGCTGCCGATCCAGTATGCCCTTTATTATCCGGACAGAAGATTTCTGGGCGGAGAGAGACTGGACTTCTGGAAACTGAAGCAGCTTACCTTTGAAGAGCCGGATACGGAGACTTTCTATGGACTGAAGCTGGCTTACCAGGCTATAAAAAAGGGCGGAAATATGCCGACCGTCTTTAATGCGGCGAATGAAAATGCAGTGCCTCTTTTTTTGAAAGAAAAGATCAACTATCTGGAGATTCCTGCTCTGGTACAGGACTGTATGGAGAATATTTCCTTCCGGGAGAATCCTTCTCTGGAGGAAGTTCTGGAAACAGAAGCGGAAGTTAACGAATATATAAAGGGTAAGATCCATTGAGCATTATTGTAGCAATTATTATATTTTCTCTTATCATCATTTTTCATGAATTCGGTCACTTCATAGTCGCAAAGAAAAACGGAATTCGGGTTGAAGAATTCTGTCTGGGCCTGGGACCGACTCTTTTTGGGGTTACAAGGGGAGAAACAAAATACTCCCTTCACCTTCTTCCCTTCGGAGGGGCCTGCATCATGACCGGGGAGGATGGAGACAGTGAAGATGAGAGAGCCTTTGTAAATAAAAGTGTATGGGCCAGGATTGCAGTGGTATTTGCCGGACCGGGATTTAATTTTATCCTGGCCTTTATCCTGGCCTTGATCATGATTTCCTGCATCGGCTATGACGAACCGGTTATAGCCCAGGTAACAGAAGGCGGAGCCGCTCAGGCAGCAGGAATGCAGGCCGGAGACCGGGTCATCCGTATTGACGGAGAGCGCATTTTCCTCTATCGGGAGCTTTCCAATTATCTCTATCTGCATCCGAAAAAGGTAACAGAGGAGATAAAGATCGTATATGAAAGAGACGGACAAAGGGAAGAAGCCCTTGTGACGCCTTCTTATAATGAAGAAAGCGGAAGATATCTTCTGGGGGTTCAGTGGAGCGGGAAAAGAACGCATGCGGGACCTGTAAAGGTTCTGGCTTACAGCCTCTATGAGGTAAAATACTGGATTCAGATCACAATCGAATCTCTTGGCATGATGCTGCGAGGACAGGTCTCAGCAAATGATATTTCGGGACCGGTGGGAATTGTCAGTACCATTGGGGATACCTATCAGAAAAGCATTCAGATCAGTTGGTTTGCCGTTTTCATCAATATGCTGAACATCTCTATTCTGCTGTCGGCAAACCTGGGCGTGATGAATCTTCTGCCGATTCCTGCCTTGGACGGAGGCCGGCTTCTTTTTCTGATCATAGAGCTGGTCAGAGGAAAAAGGGTAGATCCGGAGAAGGAAGGAATGGTGCATTTTGCAGGCTTAATGATCCTCTTTGGTCTGATGATACTGATTATGTTTCATGATATCGTGAACTTGATGTAAGAAGTGGGGAAAGAAAATGAAGGACAGGAAAATCACCAAAAGCGTAGAAATCGGAAACAGGGTAATCGGTGGAGGCAAGCCGATCCTGATCCAGTCTATGACAAATACAAAAACAGAGGATGTAGAGGCTACAGTAGCGCAGATCCTGGCTTTGGAAAGAGCCGGCTGTGAGCTGGTGCGCTGCACGGTTCCTACTTTAAATGCAGCAAAGGCCTTTCGGGAAATTAAAAAACAGATCCATATTCCTTTGATCGCCGATATTCATTTTGATTACAGAATGGCGATCGCTGCAATGGAAAACGGAGCGGATAAGATCCGCATCAATCCCGGAAATATCGGATCCAATGAGAGGGTAAAGGCTGTCATTGACTGTGCAAAAGAAAGAAATATCCCTATCCGGGTTGGTGTAAACAGCGGCTCTTTGGAGAAGGAGTATCTGGAGAAATACGGCAGGGTAACAGCGGAAGGACTGGTAGAGTCTGCCCTTGGCAAGGTTGGCCTGATCGAGGATCTTGGCTATGATAATCTGGTTGTCAGCATTAAGTCTTCTGATGTACTTATGTGTGCGGATGCCTACCGTCTTTTTTCGGAAAAGAGTGATTATCCTCTTCATGTCGGTATTACGGAAGCGGGCACTTTACTTAGCGGTAATATTAAGTCAGCAGTCGGTCTTGCCCTGATCTTATCCCAGGGAATCGGAGATACGATCCGGGTTTCCCTTACCGGGGATCCGGTAGAAGAAATCAAGTCCGCAAAGCTGATTTTGAGGAGCCTGGGACTTCGTCAGGGAGGAATTGAGATCGTTTCCTGTCCGACCTGCGGCAGAACCCAGATCGATCTGATCGGTCTGGCCAATCAGGTGGAGGCTCTTTGTGATGAGATTCCTTTGGATATTAAGGTTGCCGTCATGGGCTGTGTGGTAAACGGTCCGGGAGAGGCAAAGGAAGCGGATATCGGGGTCGCCGGCGGAGACGGCGTTGGATTGATCATCAAAAAAGGTGAAATTATCAAAAAGGTTCCGGAAAATGAACTTTTGCCGGAACTCAGGAATGAATTGCTGAACTGGGGTAAATAGATTGAGCAGAAGCTTTGCAGAGGTATTTCCTACCTATCAGACAAGTGAAGAAATGCGGGCCTTTTTGGCTGATTGTGAGATCACAAAGGTGTCTACGAATCAGCAAAGGGATCTGATCCGGGTTTATCTGAAGTCTCCGAGATTGATCGATAAGAAAAAGATCCGGGATTTGGAAAAGGATCTGAAGAAGAAGCTTTTTCCCAGAATGCGGATCAGCATTAGGATCATTGAATCCTTTGTCCTGTCTGCGCAATATACGCCCAAAAAGCTCTTCGATGCCTATAAGAAAAGCATTCTGGAGGAGCTGAAGGAGAGCAGTAGCATTGATTATCAGATCATGCTGAATACAAAGGTGGCCTTTTCCGAGGAAAGGATCATGATGCTTCGGATGCCGGATTCCATTATGACAGAGCAGAGAGCCGGCTATATCGTGAATTTCCTTCAGGAGGTCTTTCAGAAGCGCTGTGGCCTGGATGTGGAGATTCGTCTGGAATATTATAAGATGCAGACGAATCGTTCCAGAGAGGATCTGGAATACACCCTGATGAATCAGGTGGATGAAGTGGCGAGGCAGTATGCCAATTCGCAGGAAAAGCCTGCTGCCGAGGAGAAAAAAGAAGAGAGAAAGAGCCATTATCACAGTCGTCTGGTGCGTTCAAATGATCCGGATGTGATCTATGGAAAAGATTTTGAGGATGAAGAAGCCCTGCCTTTAGAGCAATTTACTTCTCCAATGGGAGATGTGGTCCTGCGAGGAAAGGTGATCGCGATCGAGGACCGGGAGCTGAGAAATCCGGAGAAATCCATCGTGATTTTTACGATCACGGATTTTACGGACAGTGTCAAGATCAAGCTTTTCATTGAAACAGCCAGTAAAGGAGAGCTTTACGAGGGGCTAAAGGTAGGAACCTTCATTAAATTAAAGGGAAATTCTTATATAGATAAGTTCGACAATGAACTTTCCGTTAACTATATCGTTGGTATACGAAAGATTGCGGATTTTACGACTTCCCGTATGGACAGAAGCCCCCGCAAAAGGGTGGAGCTGCACTGCCATACCAAGATGAGCGATATGGATGCGGTTTCAGATGTGAAGGATATCATCAAGTGTGCAAAATCCTGGGGACATAAGGCGATTGCAATCACGGATCATGGTGTCGTTCAGGGTTTTCCGGATGCCAATCATGCCGTTTCTCCGGATGAAGATTTCAAGGTGATCTACGGCTGCGAGGGCTATCTGGTAGACGACTTAAAGGAAATCGTCAAAAGACCGGCAGGGCAGGATTTTAAGCACTGCTTTGTTGTATTCGACCTGGAGACAACAGGATTTTCACCGGTAGATAACAGGATCATTGAGATCGGTGCCGTTAAGATCGAAAACGGAACGATTACCGACCGTTTTTCGACTTTTGTGAATCCGGACATTCCGATTCCCTTTCATATTGAACAGCTGACCAGCATTAATGATCAGATGGTGCTTTCAGCACCGAAGATCGAGGAAGCCCTTCCGGCTTTTATGGAATTCTGCAAGGATGCGGTTATGGTAGCCCATAATGCGGATTTTGATATGAGTTTTATAGAGGAGAATTGTAAGAGGCAGTCTCTTCCCTGCAAGTTTACCGTGATCGATACCCTGGCTATGGCCAGAAGCCTCTTGACCCGTCTGAATCGTTTTACCCTGGATTCGGTAGCTAAGGATCTGGGCATTTCCCTGGATCATCATCACAGGGCGGTGGATGATGCGGAGTGCACGGCCGGCATTTTTATGAAGATGACCCAGATGCTGGAGAAGAGGAATATCCATAATCTGGATGATGTGAATGAAGCGGGCAAAATGGACGAGAAGTCCATTAAGAAGCTGAAATCCTACCATATCATCCTTCTGGCAAAGAATGATATCGGAAGGGTGCATCTATACCAGCTTGTTTCGGAAGCACATCTGAAGTATTTTCGCAAGAGACCCCTGATTCCTAAGAGCCGTCTGGCTGAACTTAGGGAAGGAATTATCATCGGTTCTGCCTGCGAGGCGGGAGAGCTTTTCCAGGCTGTGGTCCGGGGAGCGGCAGATGAAGAACTGCATAGGATTGCAGACTTTTATGATTATCTTGAGGTACAGCCGGTAGGAAATAATATGTTCCTTCTGGAAAATGACAAGAACGATCTGAAGACGATAGAGGATCTGCAGAATCTGAACAGAAAGGTGATCTCCTTGGGAGATGCCTTGCATAAGCCGGTTGTTGCAACCTGCGACGTCCATTTCCTCAATCCGGAGGACGAGGTTTACCGTAGAATCATTATGGCCGGTCAGAAATTCAAGGATGCGGATAATCAGCCCCCTCTTTATCTTCATACAACAGAAGAAATGCTGGAGGAGTTTTCCTATCTCGGACGGGATAAGGCAGAGGAGATCGTCATCACCAATACCAATCTGATCGCGGATATGTGCGAGAAGATCAAACCGGTTCGTCCGGATAAATGTCCTCCTGTCATTGAAAATTCCGATGCGACCCTGAGACAGATCTGCTACGACAAGGCTCATGAGATGTATGGAGAAGATCTGCCGCCCATCGTTACGGCCAGACTGGAAAGAGAACTGAATTCCATCATCTCCAACGGCTATTCGGTTATGTATATTATTGCCCAGAAGCTGGTTTGGAAATCCAATGAGGACGGCTATCTGGTAGGATCGAGAGGTTCTGTCGGTTCTTCCTTTGTTGCAACCATGTCCGGTATTACAGAGGTTAACCCCCTGCATCCGCATTATTATTGTCCGAACTGCCATTATTATGACTTTGATTCGGATGAGGTGAAAAAATATGACGGACGAGCCGGCTGCGATATGCCGGATCGGGATTGTCCGGTTTGCGGGAAGCCCCTGAAAAAAGATGGCTTTGATATTCCTTTTGAAACCTTTTTGGGCTTTAAGGGAAATAAGGAGCCGGATATCGATCTGAACTTCTCCGGCGAATATCAGGCGCAGGCGCATAAATATACGGAGGTTATCTTCGGAACAGGCCAGACCTTTAAGGCCGGAACGATCGGAACCCTGGCGGATAAGACAGCCTTCGGATATGTGAAAAATTATTATGAAGAAAGAGGAGCCCAGAAGAGGATCTGCGAGATTGACCGGATCGTAAAGGGCTGCGTCGGCGTGAGAAGAACCACCGGTCAGCATCCGGGCGGCATCGTTGTATTGCCCCATGGAGAATCCATCTATACCTTTACCCCGGTACAGCATCCGGCCAATGATACCACAACAGATATCATTACCACTCATTTCGATTATCATTCGATCGATCATAATCTTCTGAAGCTGGATATTCTCGGACATGACGATCCGACCATGATCCGTATGCTGGAAGACCTGACCGGCGTGGATGCGAAGACGATTCCTCTCGATGATCCGAAGGTAATGTCTCTTTTTCGAAGCTGTGAGGCTCTGAAGGTAGATCCGGAGGAACTCGGGGTCAACCTGGGATCCTTGGGTGTGCCAGAGTTCGGTACCGAATTTGTTATGCAGATGCTGAAGGATACTAAGCCTTCTTCTTTTTCGGATCTGATCCGTATATCCGGTCTGTCTCATGGTACGGATGTATGGCTGGGTAATGCCCAGACCCTGATCAAGGAAGGCAAGGCGACCATTTCAACAGCTATCTGTACCAGAGATGATATCATGACCTATCTGATCGGAAAGGGGCTGGACAGTGAGCTTTCCTTTACAATCATGGAGGCTGTCCGTAAGGGTAAGGGGCTGAAGCCGGAATTCGAAGAAGAAATGAAGGCGCATGATGTGCCGGACTGGTATATCTGGTCCTGTAAGAAGATCAAATACATGTTCCCGAAAGCACATGCGGCGGCCTATGTTATGATGGCCTGGCGTATCGCCTGGTTTAAGATCAATTATCCCCTTGCCTATTATGCGGCATATTTCAGCATTCGTGCGACAAGCTTTAACTATGAGCTGATGGCCTTGGGCAAGGACAGGCTGAAATATTATATGGAAGACTATGCAAAGAGAAAAGATACTTTGACAAAGGCAGAGCAGGATGTAGCGAAGGATATGAAAAATGTCTGGGAAATGTACTGCAGAGGCTATGAATTCCTTCCGATCGATGTTTATCAGGCAGGTGCAACCAGATTCCGTATCATTGACGGAAAGCTGATGCCGGCAATGAATACGATTGACGGACTGGGAGATAAGGCAGCAGAAGGAATCGAGAATGGTGCAAAGGCAGGAAAATTCCTTTCCAAGGAGGATTTCAGGAATCGTACCAAGTGCGGCAAATCCATCACGGATCAGCTGTCAGACCTTGGAATCCTGAAGGATATGCCGGAGACAAACCAGCTGTCAATCTTTGACTTTGTATCATAGGGAGAGTTATGAAGGATATTAGTGAATTAAGAGATGAATTGGATCTCATAGACGAAGAGATCGTTGCGCTTTTCGAAAAAAGAATGGCTGTCAGCGAGGAAGTGGCGGATTATAAGATCGCAAATGCCAAGCCGGTGCTGGATCCGGAGAGAGAGCAGAGCAAGATGAAAAAGGTCGGAGAGATGGCTTCCTCTGAATTTAACCGGATCGGGATTGAGGAACTCTTCCAGCAGCTGATGAGTATGAGCCGGAAGCTCCAGTACCGGAAACTGACAGAAAAAGGAGTATTGGGTAATCTTCCTTTCATCCGTTTGGATAGATTGGAGATGGAAAATATTCGAGTTGTTTATCAGGGTGTGGAAGGTGCCTATAGTGAGAAAGCGGTAAAGAGCTTTTTCGGAAAGGATGCAAACCGCTTTCACGTGGATACCTTCCGGGATGCCATGAATATGATCGCAGATGGGGCAGCGGATTATGCCGTGCTTCCGATCGAAAATTCATCGGCCGGTATCGTTACCCAGAATTACGACATGCTGATGGAGTTCGAAAATTATATTGTGGCAGAGCAGATCGTCAGGATCGAACATTGTCTGCTTGGCCTGCCGGGAGCGGAGATAGAAGATATCGACAGTGTTTATTCCCATGTGCAGGGTCTCATGCAGTGCAGTGCTTTCCTGGATCATCATCGGAAAATGACCGGCTATCAGGCGAAAAATACAGCAATGGCGGCCAAAGAAGTGATGGAAGCCGGTAAACTGAACCAGGCGGCCATCGCCAGTGAGGAAGCTGCAGAGCTTTACGGACTGAAGATCCTGGCAAGAGACATTGCAGATAATAAAGAAAATTATACAAGATTTATTATTGTATCCAATCAAAGAGTTTTCCAAAAGGATGCAGGTAAGATCAGTATCTGTTTCCAGCTGCCGCATCGCAAGGGATCCCTTTACCGGCTGATGTCACATTTTACCTATAATGGCCTGAACATGACCAAGATCGAGTCCAGACCGATCCCGGAAAGAGCCTGGGAATATCGTTTCTTCGTCGATTTTGACGGGAATCTGAATGATTCAGCGGTAAAGAATGCGATTCGGGGGATCAGAGAAGAGGCGAATGATCTTCGGATTCTTGGTAATTATTAGATAAATCAGAGCTATGGGTGAGCTATGAAAAGAGGCAGATCGTACAAAAGTACGATCTGCCTTTTTGTTTCCTTACCAGATCTTTACTCGATCCTCCGGAGCGATATACATACCGTCTCCTTCTTTTACATCGAAAGCATCATAGAATTCCTGGAACTGTGCCACGGTAACATTTACTCGAAGGTAGCCCAGAGGATGTGGATCATACATGCAGATGGTGTTTACGATTTCCGGAGTACGATTCTCTGCCCATAATCTTGCATAGGCTTTGAAAAATGCCTGGTAATCGAAATCCGGATCCTCCGAAGCCATACGAAGGAGTACCGCTACGGCTCCCATATCTGCGCAGGCCTCTGTCTTATTCAGCTCGCCGCTGCAGTTGAGACCATCCCAAACGGTGATATTATCATAATAAGCTACCATCTGATCTGTCTTTTCTTTAAAGTTTTCCTTATCTTCACTTGTCCACCAGTCCACATGATTTCCGTCTGCATCGTAGGTGGATCCGGAAGAATCAAATGCATGGGAGATCTCATGTCCGATTATAACTCCCACCTTACCATATACTTCTTCCTTAGACATATCGCTGTTATATAAGTTATCTCCAACAAGTCCGGGCAGGATATTAATGGTATTAGTCAGAGGGGTATAGGCAGAATTCTGGACGATAGGCTGAATGTCCCATTGATCCTTATTTACCGGCTCATTCAATTCTGAAAGTATTTTTTTGAGTTCGTATTCTTGTATTTCCGTAAAGGAATCAAAATAGTTGTCTGAAAGCTCCAGATCGTCATAGGAATAATCGCTCCAGTCATCCGGGTACATACAGTTGATCGTGAGCTTATCCAATTTTTCGATGGCCTTTTCCTTTGTGGCCTCTGAGAGGAAATCTTCCTCCTGTAGCATTTCCTTGTATCCGTCTATGATTTCATCTATAAGAGTATGGATATTTTCTTTATCCTGCGCTGTGACATAGCGATCACAGTAGAGCTTTGAAACAGGCCATCCGAGAGAGGAAGTAACGGTATCAATGGCATAGCTTGTTTCCTCTTTGTATCCATCCATACCATTCATCATATTCTTGAGATCCAGTGCCTTGTAATAAGTGTCCTTATCTAAAAGGCTGATGGCTTCTTTTGCTGTATGTGCCAGAAAATAATCTTTTATGATCTCGACATTTTCCTCAGAAAGAAGTTCATCCAGGTGTTCAAAATAGTCCATCTTTCCATACAGCCATACGGCGGGGATTTCCTCAGCACCACAGGCCTTGCATCCTTCTTCGAAGAGGGAATACCAGTTGTACTTCTCTAATTCTTCGGGGCTATAAACCTGTTCGTAGAGAGTATCCTGGGTTTCGGTGAGATTGAGTTCCGCATTACTATAGCTAAGTGCTGCCATTTTCTGTTCGAACTGGATTGCTCCCTCAAAGATCTGTTCTGCTTCCTTCTCGGTATAACCACATTGGGTAAGGACTGTCTCAACGGCTTCCTCTCTGCAGTCATAGGATAATTTAACGAAATCAAGCATATTATCCAGATCCTCATAATATGCGGTATCATCCAGGAATAGCTCAGCCGGTGCGACCATCAGGACCTTGGAAGTGGCATCTTTGGGGTTGGACAATACATTTAGCATAAATAAATCGGAAAAACTATAGTCTGCAGATTTCATGAAATCTGCCAGATCTTCATAATTCTCTATGGCCTCGATCTTCTGCAGATAGGGCATTAATGGATCTGTGCCGGCAGCATCTCTTGCATCCCAATCCATGAAATTCTGATAAAGAGTATGAACCAATTTGGCATTATGATCTTCGGAATCAGAATCGGAGTCTGCCTGCATAATATCCAGAAGACGTTCATTCAAGGTATCGGTAAATTCATCAAAATACGTATTGCTGTATTCTCCGGACTTGATCTCATGCTGCTTGACCCATTCTCCATTGACGGCCAGGTCAAATTGATCCTTAATGTCCACATCATATACACTTTCCACATTGCTCAATAGATTGGATTCGATCCAGGGACTGCCGCTGGTGTAATCTATTTCCGTAGCAGAAGCTGATTCTGTCGTAGCGGAGGCGGATTCTGTTGTTGCGGAAGCTGACTCTGCCGCATTGCCGCTAGCGTCATTAGTCGCTGTGCCACAGGCAGATAAGCTTGTTAACGTTGTTGCTGATAACAAGATTGCTAGTAGTTTCTTTTTCATACGAGTCTCCCATTGTGTCGGCATTATGCCACGATTACTAAACTTTGTTGCTATTATAAATGAAAAGCCGGGGGATTAATAGAAAAATATTGCTCTTTTTTAAATAGTCAACAGTTTTAGGACAGTATATGTCAGAGGAAGCCCTAAAGGGTAATCATGTGGCCAAAGCAAATCTTGACAGGCGAGGCATTACAGTTGATAATGTGGGAGAATCAGCGAAAGTAATCAATTTGGAATCAATCAATTTTGAAAAAGAATATGTCAATTAATTTCGAAAAAGAATATGTCAATCAATTTCGAAAAAGAATATTGACAAAGCAAGCAAAGTTAGGTATTATATCTGAGTTGAAACAAGCAGAGTATCCACTCTCACCTCAGCACAATCGGGTGACTGAAGGTTTTATGACAAAACGCACAGAACCATGTGTCTGTTTTTTGGTGGATAGTCTGCAGACTATCCACTTTTTGCATTATATGGAGGTACAGGACCATTAGCGAATTAATGATCAACGAACAGATCCGTGATAAGGAAGTTCGTGTAATCGGAGAACATGGAGAACAGGTCGGCATCATGTCGCCGAAGGAAGCACTGCAGATGGCCAGAGAAGCAGATCTGGATCTGGTAAAGGTTGCACCTAAGGCTCAGCCACCGGTATGCAAGATCATTGACTACGGCAAATATCGATATGAAGCGGCACGCAAGGAAAAAGAGGCGCGCAAGAAGCAGAAATCGATGGAAGTCAAAGAGATTCGAATGTCACCGAACATTGATACCAATGATCTGAATACCAAGCAGAATAATGCAAGAAAGTTTCTTGCAAAGGGAGCGAGAGTAAAGATCACGCTTCGTTTCCGCGGACGTGAAATGTCCCATATGAATGCAAGCCGTCATATTTTGGATGACTTTGCAGAGGCGCTCAGCGATGTAGCTGAGGTTTATAAGCCGGCAAAAGTGGAAGGACGCAGTATCTCAATGACACTCGCAGAAAAGAAATAATCAGTATTGAAGGAGGATTTCAAAATGCCGAAGATGAAGACAAAAAGAGCAGCTGCAAAGCGCTTTAAGACAACAGGCACAGGTAAATTAAAGAGAAATAAAGCTTATAAGAGCCATATCTTAACAAAGAAGACTGCCAAGAGAAAGAGAAATCTTAGAAAAGCAGCTATGACGGATTCTACAAACGTAAAATCCATGAAGAAGATTTTACCGTACAGCTAATTTTGGTGGAAGGAGAATAAAGAAATGGCTAGAATTAAAGGCGGAATGAACGCAAAGAAAAAGCATAAGAGAGTTCTGAAACTGGCAAAAGGTTATAGAGGAGCCAGATCAAAACAGTATAGAGTAGCAAAGCAGTCTGTTATGCGTGCGCTGACAAGCTCCTACGCAGGCAGAAAGCAGAGAAAGAGACAGATGAGAAGTCTCTGGATCGCTCGTATCAATGCTGCAGCCAGACTGAACGGTCTTTCCTACAGCAAGTTTATGTATGGCCTGAAGCTGGCAGAGGTTGAGATCAACCGTAAGATGCTTGCTGAGCTGGCAGTAAACGATGCAGAAGGATTTGCAGCTCTTGTAGAAGTTGCAAAGGCAAAACTTGCATAAGTAGTATGTTAAGGGTATATCCTTTTGAGGATATACCCTTTATTATCGTATAGAAAACTTCGTTCCCTATACGATAATAAAGCACGGAGATGCGCAACTCGCGGTATGTCGTGTTGCGAAGCAATGCGACCAAGTGGAAGTTGAGCTTATGAAGCGTTCGTCATTAAGCTCTTCGCATTCCGCTCGCGCGCGGGCGTATGCGCAAGCGCATACTTTTTATATAATAGGAAGTTCCTTGGGAATTTCTGTTGTATTTCATATACGTTATCTTTTTAAAGGACGCATGCGTCCGGAAAGGAAAAATGATGTCAGTTCTTGTTACCGGTGGTGCCGGCTATATCGGAAGCCATACCTGTATTGAGCTTTTAAATGCTGGTTATGAGGTGGTCGTTGTAGACAATCTCTATAATTCCAAGAAAACAGCTCTTGACAGGGTAGAAGAGATCACAGGCAAAAAGGTGACTTTCTATGAGGTGGACTGCTGTGATGAAGAAGCACTCCAGAAGGTCTTTGACGAAAATCCGGAAATTGATTCCGCGATTCATTTTGCAGGCTACAAAGCAGTCGGAGAGTCGGTTGCTAAGCCGATCATGTATTATGAGAATAATATTATGAGTACGCTTAGTCTGGTTAAGTGCATGAATAAGGCGGGAGTAAAGAATATCGTGTTCAGCTCCTCAGCAACTGTATATGGCAGACCGGCTCAGATTCCGATCACAGAAGAATGCCCGAAGGGAGAGTGTACCAATCCCTATGGCCAGACAAAGTCCATGATCGAACAGATCCTTCAGGATCTCTATGTTTCCGATCCCTCCTGGCATGTGATGCTGCTTCGTTACTTTAATCCGGTCGGTGCTCATAAGAGTGGCTTGATCGGAGAGGATCCGAAGGGAATTCCGAACAACCTTATGCCTTATATTACCCAGGTTGCAATCGGCAAGCTGGAAAAACTTGGCGTTTTCGGAAATGATTATGATACACCGGATGGAACGGGTGTAAGAGATTACATTCATGTCGTAGATCTTGCAGCCGGACATGTAAAGGCAATTGACAAGATCAAAGAGAAAGAGGGTGTATCTATCTATAACCTTGGAACTGGAAAGGGTTACAGTGTTTTAGATATGGTAGCCGCTTTCGGAAAAGCCTGCGGCAAGGAAATCCCGTACGAGATCAAACCCCGCCGTGCCGGAGATATCGATACCTGCTATTCCGACCCAGCAAAGGCAAACCGTGAGCTTGGATGGAAGGCAGAACACAGTCTGGAAGAGATGTGTGCCGACTCCTGGAGATGGCAGTCAATGAATCCGAACGGATATGGAGAATAAAAGTGTTGGCTAATCCTAGCTAAAAAGAATGAAATATTCTGGCTGGAATGAAAAAGTTGTAAAACCATTGAATCCGCCGATGTATATCCTGCCGCCTAAGCGGTACGATATACATCGGGTTTTTCTTTTTGGATTCTTTTCTCTGTTGCTTTTTTTGCACGAAAAATATATTTAAATCAAAAAAATAAAAAAATTGAAAAAAGTACTTGCAAAGTAGTGGTACATCTGATATTATACTTTTTGTCAGGTGACACACACCTGATAACTGAATAAGGTTCGTTGGTCAAGCGGTTAAGACGTCGCCCTCTCACGGCGAAAACAGGGGTTCGATTCCCCTACGAACTGTGACTGTTTTTGTTAACAGCCCAACCCAGGAGAATGTCTGAGGTTTACATCATGTAGGCCGCGGGCATTTTGTCGTTTATGTGAACTATTGTTTGCAAATGCATATCGGAAAGGCTATAATTTGAGATAGGTAAGTTTAAATCTTAACAGGGAGGACATAGGAAATGATCGTAGCAAACAAATTTGAAGAGGCACCTTATGAAGCAGCCAGAGATCATATGGCAAGACATCTTGCAGACTGGATTCGTGGAACCTGGCTGCAGCAGACAGCACAGGGAAATGTAAGATGGGAAGATGGCTATTATGAAGCATTCCCGGCAATCGAATTTGCACGTGAAGAAAGCTTTCCGAGACTGCATGGTATTGATTATGTTCTTCATTGGTGGGGAAACCGTGCAGAGGATACTTCCGGAACAGCAGGAGCGCTGACCGTTCTCTGGAAGGTAGAGCCGGAAAAAGAAGGCGATAAGATGCTTCTTTACAAGACCTATGTATATTTCACAGATTATGACATGGAACTTGGAACCTATGATAATGAAGCAGACAGACGTGAAAACTTCGAGAACAGAATCATGGGTATCTTCAAAGATTGGGAAGCACTTTACCATGAAGAGGTTGCCTCCAAATAATTCCGGCAGAATCTTTTGGGAGATGCTTGAATTTCGGACTTTTCGGTGTTATACTGTATAAGAATTTAGTAGCAAGGTAGTTTTAAGACTGGGCTTTCGGCCCGGTCTTAATTCGTGTTAAGGAGAATTACATGTCGAATGCGAAGCTTTACGAAGAGAAAACAGAAGCGCTGATCCAGCCTCTTCTTGAGGAAAGAGGGTTTGAATTGGTCGATGTGGAGTATGTGAAGGAAGGAAGCGACTATTATCTCAGAGTCTATATAGACAAAGAGGGAGGTATCACCATTGATGATTGTGTTGATGTCAGCAGAGCTTTCAATGAGATCCTGGACAGAGAGGATTATATCTCTGATGCATATATCTTCGAGGTCAGTTCACCGGGACTGGATCGTCCCCTGAAAAAAGAAAAGGATTTTGCAAGAAGCATCGGCGAGAGAGTTCTCGTAAAAACTTATCAGAAGATTGATAAGGCGAAGGAATTCTACGGAATTCTGAAGGCATATGACGATTCGACTGTTACGATAGAAGGCGAAAAGGGTGAAATGGTGATTGAGAGAAAGAATATCTCCATTGTACGCCTTGCATATGAGTTTGATTAAGAAAGGCAGGAAGGCAGAAAAATGAACACAGAATTATTGGAAGCGCTTAATATCCTTGAGCGTGAAAAAAGCATCAGCAAGGAAGCTCTTATGGAAGCAATTGAAAATTCTTTGCTGACAGCCTGCAAGAACCATTTTGGTAAGGCTGACAACATGCATGTGAACATGAATCGCGAAACCGGTGATTTTGAAGTGATCGCCGAAAAGACCATCGTAGAGCATGTAGAGGATCCGGTTACCCAGATCAGCCTGGAGAAGGCAAAGGCTGCCAACAGCGCCTATGAAGCAGGAGATGTGGTGAATGTCCGCATTGACTCTAAGGACTTTGGCCGTATCGCAACACAGAATGCGAAGAATGTCATCCTGCAGAAGATCCGTGAGGAAGAGAGGAAAGCCCTCTTCTCCGAATATTATGAGAAGGAACACGAGGTTGTTACCGGTGTGATCCAGCGGATCATGAATAAGAGTATCAATGTCAACCTTGGTAAGACAGACGGTATTCTGAATGAGAGCGAGATGGTAAAGGGGGAGAACTATTATCCGAACCAGAGACTGAAGGTTTATGTGGTAGAGGTAAAGGATACCCCTCGCGGACCGAAGATCTATGTTTCCAGAACCCATCCGGAGCTTGTAAAGAGACTCTTTGAAGAAGAGGTTACAGAGGTTCGTGATGGTATCGTTGAGATCAAGGGCATTGCAAGAGAGGCCGGTTCCAGAACAAAGATGGCAGTTTGGTCTAATGATCCGAACGTAGATCCGGTTGGTGCCTGTGTCGGTATGAACGGCTCCCGTGTCAATGCGATCGTTGGTGAGCTGAATGGCGAGAAGATCGATATCATCAACTGGAGTGAGTCACCGGCTCAGCTGATCGAGAATGCTCTTAGCCCGGCTAAGGTTATCTACGTTATTGCAGATGCAGACGAAAAGACAGCAGATGTTGTTGTTCCGGATTATCAGCTTTCCCTGGCAATCGGCAAGGAAGGTCAGAATGCAAGACTTGCAGCCCGCTTAACAGGATATAAGATCGATATCAAGAGCGAGACCCAGGCCAGAGAGGCAGGAGAATTCATCGGATACTCTGAAGAGGATTACTATGATGAGTATGATGAGGATGAATACGACGAAGACTACGATGGCGAAGACTATGACGAAGACTTTGATGAGGAAACCGAAGAGGGAGAATTCGATGGGGAAGACTATGAAGAAGACTCCTATGAGGAAGAAGCTGATGCTGAGGATGCATATTTAGAGGATAGCGATACAGAGTCTCCTGAAGAAGAATAATCTTAAAATGAACCGAAGGTAAATTATGGCAGTAAAAAAACAGCCGGCCAGACAGTGTGTCGGATGCAGAGAGCTAAAATTAAAAAAAGAACTGATTCGTGTTGTTAAGACAGAGGATGGTGTTTGCGTGGATCCATCCGGAAGACAGAATGGACGCGGGGCTTATATCTGCGGAAATCTTGCCTGTCTTGAGAAGGCATGGAAGTCGAAGGGCTTGGAAAAATCTCTGAAAATGCGAGTTCCGGAGGAAGTATATGAGAGCCTGCGGGAGGAGATGAAAAAGCTTGAATAACAGAGTATTGACTTTGATGAGTCTGTGCGCCAAAGCAGGAAAACTGCAGAGTGGAGAGCTGCCGGCAGAAAAAGCGATCAAAAAAGGCAAAGCAAAGCTGGTGATCATTGCTGCGGATGCATCGGAGAACACGAAAAAGAAGTTCAAAAATATGGCTGAGTATCGTGAGCTGCCCTATTTTTTATATAGCGATCGGGAAACACTGGGAAGAACGATCGGCAAGGAGTTTCGATCCGTGATCTGTATTACGGAGGAAGGCTTTGCAGGATCGATCGGGAAGGCGTTTGAAGAGCTGTCTAAGAGGAAGATATAAGGAGGAGACTTTAATGGCAAAAATCAGAGTACATGAACTTGCAAAAGAACTCGATGTCCAGAGCAAGGACATTATTACATATGTAAAAGCAGAAACAGATCTTGATGTGAAGGCAATGAGCGCATTGGATGAGGCACAGGAGAAGAAGGTCAGAAATCATTTTTCTTCTTCAAAGGCCGAGAAAAAGGCAGCAGAAGAGCCGGCAGCAGAAAAGAGTGCAGAGACTGCTGAGAAGAAGCCGGCTAAGAAGAAAAATATTTCTGTTGTATTTAGTCACGGAGCCGGTGGAAAGGGTGCAAAGCGTCCCCAGAGACCGGGTCAGGGACAGGGCCAGAAGAGAGAGCGTTCCGACCGTCAGCAGGGCGGACAGAATCAGGCTCAGCCGAGAGTGAAAAAACAGAGCAGACGTCTGATGGAGGCTGCAGCTGCCGATCGTGCAAAGGAAGAAGAAAGAGCACAGAGAAAGCAGGCAGAGGAAGCAGAAGCTGCTAAGGCTAAGACTGAGGAAAAGGCAGCAGAAGAGCCGGTTCAGGTAAAAGAAGAGACGCCGGCAGAGCCTGTCAAAAAACCGATCGTTCGTGAGAATATTTTCGATCAGATCAAACAGCAGGAAGAGGCAAGAAAGAAAGCAGCTGCTGCCAGAAAGAACGAAAAACGTGGCGAGCGAGGCGGCAATGACCGTGGAGATCGTCGCGGAAACAGAAACAACGGCGATCGTCAGGACAGAAACGGCGGCAACAGAAATAATGCCGATCGCAACGGCAATGACCGCGGCGGCCGTAACAACAGACCGGATAACAGAGGAGCAAATGCCGGAGCAGGCCAGGGCAGAGGCGGAGCAGCTGCTGCAGGCGGAAAATTCGACAATAACAATAAGCCGGGCAGAAAAGGTCAGGACAACAAAAAGAACGATTACAGCAAGAAGGATAAGAGACGCGGAAGCAGACTGGATAAGTCCGAGCGTACCTTCTCTCTTGAGAAGACCAGTGGTCACAAGAAGGCACATAAGCAGCCGCAGAAGAACCAGGAGGTAACAGACGAGATCCGTACAGTTACCCTGCCTGAGCACATGATGCTTAAGGATCTGGCTGATACCCTGAAGATTGCGCCGACTGCCCTTGTGAAAAAACTCTTCCTGGAAGGTAAGATCGTTACCCTCAACCAGGAGATCGATTACGAAGAGGCTGAGGCAATCGCCTTAGAATACAACTGTATCGCAGAGCCGGAAGAGAAGGTTGATGTGATCGAGGAGCTTCTGAAGGAAGACGAAGAGAATGAGGACGATATGGTTGCAAGACCGCCTGTTGTCTGTGTTATGGGACATGTCGATCATGGTAAAACCTCCCTTCTTGATGCGATCAGAAATACCAACCACATCGCAAGCGAGGCAGGTGGTATCACCCAGGCGATCGGTGCTTATATGGTAACCATCAATGACAGAAAGATCACCTTCCTGGATACACCGGGACATGAGGCTTTCACGGCAATGCGAATGCGTGGTGCAAATTCTACAGATATCGCAGTACTCGTTGTTGCTGCAGATGACGGTGTTATGCCGCAGACAGTAGAGGCCATTAACCATGCAAAGGCAGCAGGCATTGAAGTGATCGTTGCCATCAATAAGATCGATAAGCCGGGCGCAAATCCGGAGAGAGTAAAACAGGAACTTTCCGAATACGAGCTCATTCCTGAGGATTGGGGCGGAAGCACGGTATTTGTTGAGGTTTCCGCAAAGACCCAGCAGGGTATCGATGATCTTCTGGAGATGATCCTTCTGACAGCAGATGTCCTTGAGCTGAAGGCAAATCCGAACCGTAAGGCAAGAGGTCTTGTCATCGAGTCCAAGCTGGATAAGGGCAAGGGTGTTTGCGCAACCGTTCTGGTACAGAAGGGTACTCTGAAGGTTGGCGAGCCGATCGCAGCAGGTGAGGCTTACGGTAAGGTTCGTGCCATGACAGATGAAAACGGCAGACGGGTAAAGGAAGCCGGACCTTCCATGCCGGTTGAGATCCAGGGACTTTCCGCAGTTCCGAATGCCGGTGAGATTTTCGTGGCAACCGAATCCGATAAGGAAGCAAGAAACTTTGCCGAGACCTTTATCTCTGAGGGAAGAAATAAACTGCTTGCAGATACTAAGTCCAGAATGACATTGGACGATCTTTTCTCTCAGATCCAGGCCGGCAATGTAAAGGAACTGGAACTGATCGTAAAGGCAGATGTACAGGGTTCCGTAGAGGCTTTGAAGCAGTCTCTTGAGAAGCTTTCCAATGAAGAGGTTGTGGTTAAGATTATTCACAGCGGTGTCGGTGCGATCAACGAATCCGACGTTGTTCTTGCAACAGCCAGCAATGCGATTATCATCGGCTTTAATGTCAGACCGGATGCCCAGGCAAAGGCTACGGCGGACAGCGAAGGCGTTGAGATCAAGCTTTATAATGTCATCTACAATGCGATCGAGGATGTAGAAGCAGCCATGAAGGGTATGCTGGATCCGATCTTTGAGGAGCAGGTAACAGGTCATGTTGAGGTCCGTCAGATCTTTAAGGCATCCGGTGTCGGCAATATTGCAGGTTCTCTGGTTCAGGATGGTGTCATCAAGAAAGACAGCAGTGTTCGTGTCTTCCGTGGTGAGGAGCTTCTCTTTGAAGGTAAGCTTGCATCCCTGAAGAGATATAAGGATGATGTCAAGGAAGCAAAGGCCGGCTATGAATGCGGTATTGTCGTAGATGGTTTCGACAAGTTCCAGGAAGGCGATATCCTCGAGGCTTACAGCATGGTAGAGGTACCGCGATAGGAGTATAAATTGAGAAAAAACAGTATTAAAAATACAAGGATCAATGAGGAAGTACGCAAAGAGCTTTCCAATATTATCCAGCATGAGATCAAGGATCCGAGAATTGCACCGATGACAAGCGTAACGCTTGTCGAGGTTGCAACGGATCTGAAGAGTGCAAAGGCTTATATCAGTGTTCTGGGCGATGAAAAGCAGCAGAAGGATACCCTGGCAGGCCTGCGCAGTGCGGAAGGATATATCAGAAGACAGCTGGCACATTCCATTAATCTGCGTAATACGCCGGAGATCAGCTTTATCGCAGACCAGTCGATCGAATATGCGATCCATATGTCCGAGCTGATCGATCAGGTGAATAAAGGAAATAAAAATAATGAAACAGATTGATTATTATATTGAAAAGGCAGAACGTATCGCCATGTCCGGTCATGTCAGACCGGACGGGGACTGCATCGGTTCTACCCTGGCTTTATATAATTACATCAAGGAAAATTATCCGGACAAGGAGATTTTTCTTCCTTTGGATGAAATCCTGGATTCCTTCTGCTTCCTGAAGTCGAGCGAGGAGATCGATCACAGCTTTCCGGAGAAGGAGGCTTTTGACCTTTTTATCTCTTTGGACTGTGCGGATCCATCCAGACTTGAGGAGGCAGAAAAGTATCTGAAGAAAGCAAAGTATACCCTTTGCATCGATCATCATGTGAGCAATAAAGGCTTTGCAGATGAGAATCAGATCCTTCCGGATGCAAGCTCTACCTGCGAGGTTCTCTATGATCTTCTGGATCCGGAGAAGGTTTCCAGAGAGGTAGCAGAGTGTCTTTATGTGGGAATCATCCATGATTCCGGCGTTTTTCAGTATTCCTGCACATCCGAAAATACCTTCCGTGTGGCAGGCAAGCTGATTTCCAAGGGCTTTGATTTTACAAAGATCATCGATGATACCTTTAATACCAAGTCCTATGATCAGAACAGGATCCTTGGTAAGACCCTGGAAGAGAGCAAGCTTCACCTTGACGGAAAAGCAGTCAGCGGCTTTGTCTCCAAGCAGGACATGGAAACTTATCATGTTCAGGCCAAGCATCTTGACGGCATCGTCAGCCAGCTTCGTTTCACAAAAGGAGTGGAGGCAGCAGTATTCGGTTATCCCTTGGACGAGGATACGATCAAGATCAGTTTCCGGAGCAACGGAAAGGATGTTGCCCAGCTGGCGACTCATTTTGGCGGCGGCGGTCATGTCAGAGCGGCAGGCTGTAGTATCAAGGCGAAAAGCTGGGAAGAGGCGCTTGCTCAGATTCTGCCGGAGCTGGAGAAAATTGTCTGATGTATAATGGAATTGTAAATCTATATAAACCGGCCGGCTTTACCAGTCATGATGCAGTAGCGAAGCTTCGAGGCATCTTCGGCCAGAAAAAGATCGGTCATACAGGAACCCTGGATCCGGATGCGGAAGGGGTTCTTCCAATCTGCCTTGGTAAGGCAACAAAGATATGCGAGCTTTTGACGGACAGAAGTAAGACCTATCAGGCAGTGATGCTGCTGGGGAGAAGTACGGATACCCAGGACAGCAGCGGTAAGACTCTGTCAGAAACGGAGCAGCTTCCGACAGAAGAGAGAGTCAGAGAGGCAATCGGCCTTTTTACAGGAGAGCTGCTGCAGGTTCCGCCTATGTATTCCGCTTTGAAGGTGAATGGAAAGAAGCTTTATGAGCTTGCACGAGAAGGAAAGACGGTAGAACGTAAGGCGAGGAAGATCATGATCTACGAGCTTAAGATCGATAAGATCGATCTTCCGAGAGTAACGATGACCATCAGCTGCTCCAAGGGAACCTATATCAGGACCCTTTGCAATGATATCGGAGAAAAGCTGGGCTGCGGTGCCTGCATGGAGCATTTGCTTCGGACGAGGGTAGGTGAGTTCTCCTTGGAATCCTGTCTTCGGATTGAAGATCTGCAGAAGGCAAAGGAGGAGGATAAGCTTGCTGATTGCCTTGTCAGCGTAGACAGCCTTTTTTCAGACTATCCTGCTTTTTCCTTTTTGGAAAAGTACAGCAAGTATGCGGATAACGGAAACCGCCTGGCCTCTCATATGCTGAGAGAAGAAATGAAAATAGATGACAGAGCGATGGTTCGCATCTATAATGAGAAAGGTCTTTTTTACGGGATCTACAAATATGACCGGAAAAGTGATGAGTTTAAGCCGGTAAAACTATTTAAGGAATAAGACAAGTCATGATTTATATAAATGATCTGAACAGCTTCCGGATTGAAGAGGATACCGTTCTTACAATCGGTAAGTTTGACGGCCTTCATATGGGACACAAAAAGCTTTTGGATGAGGTGAGAAAGAAGCAGAAGACGGGGCTTCGGAGCGCGATCTTTACCTTTAATATTCCACCTCAAAATGAGATCACCCATACCAAGGGCAAGATCCTGACGACAAATGATGAGAAGCATTTCATCTTCAAGGAAGCGGGAATTGATTATTTCATCGAGTGTCCTTTTACGGAAGAGGTCAGAAATCTGGAGGCGGAGGAGTTTATCCGTCTTGTAGTAGAAAAATTCCGGGTAAAATGCTTTGTGGTCGGAACGGACTGTCATTTCGGACATAACCGTTCCGGGGATTACGAGCTGCTGAGAAAATATGCTTCCCAATATGGCTATGAAGTGATCGTTGTAGAGAAGAAGCAGTTTGAAGGAAGGGATATCAGTTCCACCTTTATCCGAGAAGAAATCGAGAAGGGAAATATCGAGAGAGCAAACCTTCTTCTCGGCTATCCCTATTTTATCAAGGGAGTCGTGCAGACCGGAAACCGGATCGGCAACACGATCGGTTTTCCGACAGTCAACCAGATTCCGGAGGGAGACAAGCTCCTTCCTCCCTATGGCGTTTATGCGGCACAGATCGTGATCGGAGATAAATGCTATAAAGGGGTCAGCAATATCGGCATCAAGCCGACGATCAAGGGACACAATGTCTGCGGCGTAGAAACAAATATCTTTGATTTTAACGAGGATGTATACGGAAAAGAAATCTATGTTCGTCTCTTTCATTTTATCCGTCCGGAGAAAAAATTTGATTCTCTGGAGGAACTGAAAGCAATGATCGCAAAGAATTCGGAAGAAGCAGAGGAGATCTTAAAGACTTATAAATTAACGCCGATCCTCCTGGAGGCTGCTTCGGACGATATGATTTTGTAGAAGTATGGTACATAAGGTATCAGGTCTTGCGTGATAGGAAGCGCTTTTTGGATAGGGTATTTTAAATAGGATATTTTGGATAGAATTTCGGATAACTTCTAACAGGATCTCATAAAAAAAATTGACAGGATATCGTAAAAATCATTTACAAGCATGAGATGCCATGCTATAATACCAAAGATTGAGCTTGCCGATGTTCAGAAGGCGGATCACTCCGACCGCTTCTTAATATCAGGCGTATAAAAAGAAAAAGGAGAAAACCATGATTACAAAAGAAAAGAAAACAGCAATCATCAACGAGTATGCAACAAAGCCGGGCGATACAGGTTCACCGGAAGTACAGGTAGCTATTCTGACAGAGAGAATCAGAGAACTGACAGAGCACCTGAAGGTGAACAAGAAGGATCATCACTCCAGAAGAGGTCTTCTGAAGATGGTAGGTCAGAGACGTCGTCTTCTTGCATACCTCAAGAAAAAAGATATCGAGAGATATCGTAGTCTGATCGAGCGTCTTGGTCTGAGAAAGTAATTCGGGATCAGGAGATTCAGATTGTGATAGGATTCAATGAGCGGTCTTATTTGATAAGTCCGCTCATTTTACCGTATAAGAGATTGTTAGCTATGTAGTTTTTCTCTAAGAGAAAAACTGCTGTAGATATATTTGGCATAAGTATGCCCTGATGAGATGAAGAAAGGAGAAGGTATGTACAAGAGTTATACCATGGACCTTGCTGGCAAAACACTTCGCGTTGATGTCGGACGTGTAGCTGCACAGGCCAACGGCGCGGCTTTTATGCATTACGGAGATACTGTTGTTCTTTCTACTGCAACAGCATCCGAAAAGCCAAGAGACGGGATTGATTTCTTCCCGCTCAGCGTTGAATTCGAAGAAAAAATGTATTCTGTCGGAAAAATTCCGGGAGGCTTCAATAAAAGAGAGGGAAAGGCATCTACGAACTCAGTTCTGACAGCTCGTGTAATCGACCGTCCGATGCGTCCGCTTTTCCCAAAGGATTACAGAAATGATGTTACCTTGAACAACATGGTTATGAGCGTTGATCCGGAGTGTCGTCCGGAGCTTGTTGCTATGCTTGGTTCCGCAATTTCCACCTGTATTTCAGATATTCCTTTTGACGGCCCCTGCGCTATGACACAGGTCGGCATGGAAAACGGAGAATTCGTGATCAACCCGGGTCAGAAGCTTTGGGATGAGGGTGATCTGAGACTGACTGTTGCTTCCACTTCAGAGAAGGTGATCATGATCGAAGCCGGTGCAAATGAGATTCCGGATGATAAGATGATCGAAGCAATCTATCTGGCACATGATGTGAACCTTCAGATCATTGAATTTATCAATCAGATCGTTGCAGAAGTCGGAAAAGAAAAGCACAGCTATGAGAGCTATGTGATTCCGGAAGAGCTTTTTGCCGAGATCAAGAAGATCGTTCCGCCGGAAGAGATGGAAGAGGCTGTTTTCACTGATGTGAAGCAGGTAAGAGAAGAAAACATCCGTCAGATTACCGAAAGACTGGAAGAGGCCTTTGCAGAAAATGAAGAATGGCTTCCTTTGATCGGTGATGCGGTATATCAGTATCAGAAAAAGACCGTTCGTAAGATGATCCTCAAGGATCACAAGAGACCGGACGGACGTGCCATCGATGAGATCAGACCTTTGGCAGCTGAGGTAGATATTGTTCCCCGTGTACATGGTTCTGCTATGTTTACCAGAGGACAGACTCAGATCTGTACGATCACAACTCTGGCTCCTCTTTCCGAGGTAAAGAGAATCGACGGTCTGGATGCAAATATCACAAAACAGCGTTATATGCACCACTATAATTTCCCCTCTTATTCCGTAGGTGAGACAAAGCCGAGCCGCGGACCGGGAAGAAGAGAGATCGGTCATGGAGCACTCGCAGAGAGAGCCCTCCTTCCGGTACTTCCGAGTGAGGAAGAATTCCCTTATACTATGAGACTGGTATCCGAGACCTTCGAGTCTAACGGATCTACTTCTCAGGCCAGTGTTTGTGCATCCACCCTGTCTCTGATGGCTGCCGGCGTTCCGATCAAGAAACCGGTTGCGGGTATTTCCTGCGGTCTGGTAACAGGTGATACAGATGATGATTATCTGGTACTGACAGATATCCAGGGTCTGGAAGACTTCTTCGGAGATATGGACTTTAAGGTAGCAGGTACACCGGACGGTATCACTGCGATCCAGATGGATATCAAAATCCATGGTCTGACTCGTGAGATCGTAGAAGAAGCGATCCGCCGCACACACGAAGCACGTACTTTCATTCTGGAAACCACCATGCTTCCCTGCATTTCCGCTCCGCGTGAGTCTGTAAATGAATATGCACCGAAGATTTCCAATATTACGATCGATCCGGCTAAGATCGGTGAGGTTGTAGGCCAGAGAGGAAAGACCATCAATGCCCTTGTTGATAGATGTGATGTAAAGATTGACATTACAGATGATGGATTTGTTTCCGTAAGCGGAATGGATCAGGAGAAGATCGACGAGGCAATCCGCCTGATTCAGGTAATCGTTACCGATTATTATGAAGGACAGATGCTGGAAGGAAGCGTTGTCAGCATCAAGGAATTCGGCGCTTTTGTAGAATTCGCTCCGGGCAAGGAAGGAATGGTTCACATTTCTAAGATCGCAAACCGCAGAATCGAGCATGTAGAGGATGTTCTGACCCTTGGTGATCATGTCAAAGTAAAATGCCTTGGCAAGGACAAGATGGGAAGATATTCCTTCTCCATGAAAGATGTAAAGCAGGACTATTAAAATATAGTAAACTGATGAGTATGAGCTGTCGCATTCAGATAGGATGCGGCAGCTTTTTTTATCGTATAGGAAACTTCGTTTCCTATACGATAAAAATGCTCCGCAGGGATCGCACTGCGGCGGAATGGAATTGTGTCGCTAAAGCGACCCGCCGCAGGCGGAGAATCCTGCAAGCAGGATTCTTTCTTGGAGCTTCTGCCTCCTTGACAGTGGTATGCCATCTGCTTACAATGTAGGGAAATAAAAAAATGAAGTTTGTTCTTTCACAAAAGAAAGGAGTCAGGAATGAGAAAAGGAAACAAATTTCTAGCATTCGCTTTGGCTTTTTGCCTGCTCTTTGCTTCATCGGCAACTGCTTTTGCTGCAGATGCGGTGACAAGGACAGAAGCCGGAGCAAGCGCAGAATCTGGTAATGCAGCCTTAGCGTCGGAAGCTGCAAGAGCATCTGATACGAAGGCAGCGACAGCTTCTACAGGAAATTCTGATGAAAATACAGAGACAAAGGCTGAAGTACAAGGGGGCGAGAGCTCCTTTGATGTGACAGAAGAGCCTCAGGCACTGCTCGGTGAAAGTAATGGAAATACGCTTGCATCGATCAGTAGGGACAAAATCTGGATCAAAGTTGTTTCTATAGGCGGATCATGGGCTTATGATGGCAAATTTCATAGAGGAGAAGGCTGTCATATATTTGCTTATTATAAAAATGAAAATGGTAGCGATGAACTATATTACTATGCAGAATTAAAGTCGGGAGAAATTGGCACCCTTCCTAATGGTGATACCATTAAAGCGGTTACCAATGTAGAGGTGAAGGATGTAACCGGCAGTGATGGAGTAAAGGACGTTATCAGTGAGCTGAATCTTGACAATGCGGATCAGTATAAAGATGTGAAAACCGCTGAAGGATCTTTATATGTCAGCAAGCGTAACATAAAGCTTGTTGTACAAGATGTAAGAGCTGCTTATGATGGAAAAGCTCATTCTGCTACGGATGGTATGGCGCCTTATTTTTATACAGAAAATATGCCTGATGGAGAGAGTGTATATGCAATCACTTTTGACGGAGAAAAAACAGAAATAGGTGATTATCCCGGAGTCTTGAAGGCGAAAGATGTTAAGATCAAGGATAGTAATGGCAAGGATACAACAGATAATTATACTGTTAACTGCATTCCCGGATGCCTGAGTATCTATTGGGGAGGAGCCCAGGATTATATAACGATTACACCGTCAAATGTCACTGCGGAATATGATGGCAGTGCCCATGCGGCCGGAAAGGCTACGGCAGTTGATAAATGGGGAAATGATGTCAAGATCGAATACAGCATAGATGGGATGAACTGGACAGAGGATCCGACTACGATCACAGCAACAAATGTTTCGGATTCGAAGACAGTATATATCTGTGCTTCGAGTCCTGCTTATGAAAACAGCTGTGTATATGCGACGGAGAGTCTGAATATTACTCCCGCACCGATCGAAAAGTATGGTGCAGAGCTGACGACAACAAATGTAAGAGTTCGCTATGATGGACAAGCACATTCGCCGGGAGTGGCGACCGTCAAGGATCCTTATAATAATCCGATGATAATCGAGTATAGATGGTGTAGCAAAAATGTAGAGGGAACCTGGACAGATGATCCATCTACCATTACGGCAACGAAT
Source organism: Prevotella sp. CAG:279 (assembly GCA_963637505.1). Taxonomy (GTDB): domain Bacteria; phylum Bacillota; class Clostridia; order Lachnospirales; family Lachnospiraceae; genus RUG14243. The sequence goes on along the minus strand of CAVHNP010000007.1, from coordinate 1,176 downwards.
GTAGAGGATACTTATGACAAATGGATTGAGGTGCAGGCACACAGTGCAAATGGCAATTACTATGGTTATTTGACGAACGATAGAGTGGGCTTTCAGATTAAGAAGGCAAATCTTGAGCCGGAAGATGTGACCATCAGCAAAAATGATGTAAGTCAGGTATATGATGGCCAGGCTCATGCAGCCGGAAGTGTTACAGCAACAGATAAGTATGGTAATCCGTTAAAAGTAGAATACAGTCTGACCGGCATTTATGATGAATGGACAGAAGATTCGTCTACGATCACGGCAACCAATGTTGCAGATAGTGCAGAGGTTATGCTTAGAATAACAGGTGATAACTATAATACTAATTTGCGGAATTCAGAAAAACTTGAGATCACACCTGCCGATATTGCTGATCATGTAAGCCTTAATACGATGGATGTCAGTGTGAAATATGACGGAAACACACACACTGCAAGCCCGGCAACGGCATTTGATGTGAATGGAAATCCTCTGAAGATCGAATATAGTACAGATGGAGAAAACTGGACAGGAGATCCTGCTACGATCACAGCTTTGAATCCTGCTGACAGCATGACTGTTCAGGTGCGTGTATCTGCTGAAAACGGCAATTACAGCGGCTATGTGACCGGAACGGAAAAGCTGACAATCCTTGAGGCTGATAAAAAGGAGGAAGGCGATAAGGATAAAGATAAGGATAGCGACAAAGACAGCGGTAAGGATAGCGGAAAAGATAGCGGTGAAGACAGCGGTAAAGACAGCGGCAATAAGGGAGATGCCGGCCAGAAAACCGACGGAAAGGATAAGGATACAAAGCCGGCAGCAGATCCTGCAAAGAAGAAAGCAGACAGCAATACAAATCCTGTTGCCAATACTACAGGAAATACCACTGCCAATGCTGCAGGAACTACGGCAGCCACTACGGCAAAGAATACAGCATCCAATAAGAGTGATGCAGTTTCAACCGGAGATAATGCTCAGGTTGCAGGCTTTGCTGCCCTTGCTGTAATAGCGGGAGCTGCAGTACTTGTTCTCGTGAGAAGGAAGAGACGAGAATGATAGGGGGCGTGATTTTTAACAGTTAGTAAAAAATAACGAGAGTGATTCAGTTGGATCACGACGGTGTGAAATTTTTTCTGTAAATTCAGATCTTCTATGATAATTGATGCGGCT
>CAVHNP010000006.1:0-49654 GCA_963637505.1 Prevotella sp. CAG:279 | reverse complement strand
CAAGATGAAATGCCCTTATTGCAATCAGAGAGCATATCATAAAAAAGTTCTGACCAAGGAATAAGGAATGAATGCAAAAAAGAATATTTTTGCAGGCTTCCGGGGCAGAAGGTGCTCGATGCTTTTTTAGGCAAAGCAAAACTGCCCCAATGATTGAATTGGAGCAGTTTATTAAAAAAATTATGCTACAGTATAAATCTTAACTTCCGGGTCTGAAATCCAAAGTGGCTGAAGTCCCACAAACACATCATTTTTGAACATCTCGCTTGAAAGATATGCCTGTGCGTGTTCTGCGGAATCAAAACCATGAAGAACCTGAACGTCTTCGTCACGAACTAAGAGATCCTTTGTAAGTGCGCCTTCGATTGTATCGAGGAAAGGCTTGCGGTAGTCTGTGTAGACCTTTGCCGCTGCAGGACGGTTTGCATCAGGGATGTTCATAGTGATTTCAAGATAAGCCTTTACATTTTTTGCTTTATTATTCATGATAAATACCTCCGTTGATTTTGGGTCTTATATTTGACAAGTCTGATTATAGATATTTAGCTAAAGGGAAAGAAGATATAAGCAAATTTATGAGTCACTAATAAATTTGATAGTAACTTGTCTGAGGCGTACTGCCTTCCTATAATGATTAGCGAAAGGTGGATTTATCATGTATCAGAAAAAATTAGAAAGTGATATTCGATGCCCGTTGGAATACGGACTTGAAATATTTGGCGGAAAATGGAATTCAAGAATCATCTGTGTTTTGTCAGCGAAGGAAACCTTGCGATATAGCGAAATCCGGAAGGAAATGGGAAATATTACGGATGCAGTGTTAGCGGCTACTTTGAAAGCGCTGATGGAAAACAAGATGATCAAGCGTAAATCATATGATGAAATTCCTCCCAGAGTGGAGTATTCACTTACGGAAAAGGGAAAATCAGTTGTTCCGATTTTACAGAGCATTTGCCGTTGGGCAGGCATTTTTTATCATGAAGAAACGGATGCAGCGATGATTCAGTGTAAAAAATGCGATTATAGGTAGCTGAAAAGGCAGTTAGTCTTCGGATTAGCTGCCTTTTTGGCCAAATGCATGAAATAGAAACAAGCGCTTCTGTATGTTTCCGGATTACGTATCGCTGATGTTATCTATGCATAATATAGTTGGTCGGTTGTGGATAGCCCGATACATCAGCTTATTTTCTGTTGACCGGAGGCATGGTGTCACGATATAATTTTGATAAATTAATAGTAACGATTCCTAAAATAATAAAGAAAGGAGATTGCAAAATGGAGAAAAAGGCACTTTATAATTTGTCCTATGGGGTTTTCATGTTATCCACACGTTCCGGAGAAAAGGCGAACGGCTGCATTACCAATACCTGCATACAAGTGGCAAATGATCCGGTTAGAATTGCTATTTCTGTACTGAACAGTAATTATACTTGTGATTTGATCAAAGAGAGCGGTGTTTTTGCACTGAGTTTGCTGGACGAGCAGTGTTCCTTTGAGACGATCAGCCATTTTGGTTTCCAGTCGGGAAGAGAGGTTGACAAATTTGATGAACTGCCGATGCCGGTAGATCATAATAATGTTCCGTATATGGGATGGTATGCATGTTCTGTGATCAGCGGAAAGGTTGTGGAACAGCACGATTTGGGGACGCATACCTTATTTATTGCAGAAGTTACAGATGCGAAAATGCTGAATGACAAGGCGCCGCTTACCTATGCAGATTATCAGAATCGTGTAAAACCGAAGAAAAAAGAGCTATCCAAAGACAAGAAGGTTGTTGGTTGGAGATGCAAAATTTGCAACTATGTATACGAGGGAAGCGAATTGCCGGCAGATTATACATGTTCTCTTTGCGGGCATGATGCCAGTGATTTTGAGCCGATATATGAAAGCTAGGCATGATGGCATTATGACTTTTGTTCCTCTTGCTGGATACTCTGACTTGGGAATATGCCGGAGTAAAAATTTGATGGAACAATTAATAGGGTATACTTTAAGCCTTAGATTTTCTATAATGGTTTTAAACAAGATAGCTCGCAGGAGCAGTTTATAAGAAGGGAGATGAAGTGTATGCGTGGACCAGGACCAGGAGGACCAGGAGGACCGGGTGGCCCAGACGGACCGGGCATGGGTGGCCCAGGCGGCCCAGGTATGGGAGGACCCGGAAGAGGATTCGGCGGACCCAGAATGGGAGGCGGACCTTGGGGACCACCTCCACCACCAAGAAGAGGCGGATGCGGCTGCTGCCTGATGCCATTCGTCATAGTAATCGGAATTATAGTGGCAGCTGTAGCAATGATTCTCTAAATCGGCAATAGTAAAAGAGAAAAAGGAGCATATGACAGAGAATCATAGGCTCCTTTTTTATCGTATAGGAAAGGAGGCACAGAAGATGTCAAATACCAGAACCTATATAGCCATCGACCTGAAATCTTTCTACGCCTCCGTTGAGTGTAAAGAGAGAAACAGGGATCCTTTGACGACCAATCTTGTGGTGGCAGATAAGAGCAGAACCGAGAAGACGATTTGTCTTGCGGTATCGCCGTCACTGAAAAGCTATGGCATACCGGGACGGGCGAGACTCTTTGAGGTTGTGCAGAAGGTTAGAGATGCCAATAATTCACGTAGATGGAAAGCACCGAAGAGAACTTTTACAGGCTCTTCCGATGACAGCAGGCAGTTAAAAGCCAATCCGTCCTTAGAGATTGATTATATCGTTGCTCCGCCGCAGATGGCGCTTTACATGGAGTACAGCACAAAAATTTACAGCATATATTTGAAATACATTGCACCTGAGGATATGTTTCCCTATTCTATTGATGAGGTTTTCATCGATGCAACGAATTATCTGAATACCTATCATATGACAGGCAGGGAACTTGCCATGACGATGATTCAGGATGTGCTGAAGACCACGGGAATCACGGCAACGGCAGGGGTTGGCACGAATATGTACCTTTGCAAGATCGCAATGGATATTGTGGCGAAGCATATTGAGCCGGATCAGGACGGTGTGCGTATTGCCGAGCTGGATGAGATGAGCTATCGAAGAAAGCTCTGGGATCACAGACCGATCACGGACTTCTGGCGGGTGGGCAGAGGCTACGCAAAGAAGTTGGAAGAACACGGAATGTTTACGATGGGCGATGTGGCAAGGTGCTCGATCGGAAAGCCGAATGAATTCTATAATGAGGAATTACTCTACAAGCTATTCGGCATAAATGCCGAGCTTTTGATCGACCATGCCTGGGGCTATGAGCCCTGTACGATGGAGCTTGTCAAAGCCTATAAGCCGGAGACGAACAGCGTTAGTTCCGGACAGGTGCTTCATTGTCCTTATGAGTATGATAAGGCAAGGCTGATCGTAATGGAAATGACCGACCAGATGGTTTTGGACTTGGTGGATAAGGGGCTTGTAACCGATCAGATCGTCCTGACCGTCGGCTATGATATAGAAAATCTTACAGACCCGACCAGAAGAAAAAAATACAAGGGACCTGTCACAATCGACCGCTATGGAAGAAAGGTTCCGAAACACGCGCATGGAACCGTCAATCTAAAAAGGCAGACCTCATCCACAAAACTTATTACCGATGCGGTTATGGAGCTTTATGATCGAATTGTAGACGAAAATCTGCTGGTCAGACGAATTAATATCACCGCAAATAAGTTGGTAGATGAAAAATCGGTGAGCGAAAATAGCAGATATGAGCAACTTGACCTCTTTACCGATTACAAGGCAAAGGAAAAAGAAGAGGCGAAGGAGAAAGAAGCCCTGGAGCGGGAAAAGCGTATGCAGAAGGCAATGCTTGATATTAAGAAGAAATTCGGAAAGAACGCCCTTCTCAAGGGTATGAATCTGGAGGAGGGAGCGACAGCCAAAGACCGCAACGAGCAGATCGGCGGACATAAGGCCTAGCCTAGGAAGGAAAGAAGAGCAGACAATGAGTGATCAAGATGAAGGCAAATACGACGATATCATCCATCTGCCACATCCGACTTCAAAGAGGCACCCACGAATGCCCTTGGAAGAGAGGGCGGCTCAGTTTGCCCCCTTTGCGGCTTTGACAGGTCACGAAGCAGCGATTAAGGAAACGGCAAGGCTGACCGATGAGAAAGAGAGTTTAAGTGATGAAGTGATCGAGCTTTTGAATGAAAAGCTGAATATCATCGCCGAAAATCTCGGCGGGGAGCAGACGGTTGAGATTACCTACTTTGTGCCGGATGAAAAGAAAGCCGGCGGAGCCTATGTCAGGCATTCGGGCATCGTGAAGAAGATCGATTTGTATGAGCATCTTCTGATCATGACAGATGGTACAGTGATTCCCATGGGACAGATCAGTCAGATGGAGGGAGAGCTGTTTGGAGAGATGTATGAATAACCGGCATGAGGATAGCCGGCAGAAAAGCGCAGAATCCGAAAGGAGCATTTTCCATGCAGACAGGACAAGAGTATTTGCATACCTTTCTTGATATAGGGGTTGCTTTGTTAAACAGCGGTGCGGAAATATTTCGTGTAGAAGATACCCTGAATCGGATGGGATATGCCTGCGGGGCTAGGCAGATGAATGTCTTTGTGATCACATCCAGTATTGTGGTTACAATGGAGTTCCCGGGAGAGGGAGCAAGAACACAGACCCGCAGAATTCATGATGGCAGCGGGAATGATTTTACGAAGCTGGAACAATTAAATGATCTAAGCCGTCGCTTTTGCCGGCAGCCCTTTTCGGCAGCAGAGCTGCGAAAGGAATTTAAGAGGATAAATGCGGAAGAATCAAAGATTTTTTTGAAACTTCTGGGAAGTATTCTGGCTGCTTCCGCTTTTACCCTTTTTTATGGCGGAGGCTTTTGGGATTCTTTGGCAGCCGGACTTGCTGCGGCCCTGATCTGGCTTTTGCAGCAATATTTCCGCCCGGTTTGCATGAACGAAGTAACTTTTCAGTTTGCGGCCTCCTTTCTGGTGGGCTGCGCAATCTGCGGGATGGTTTTTCTTTGTCCCTCTCTTCATATGGATAAGATCATGATTGGTGATATTATGCTCCTGATTCCCGGTCTTATGGCGACAAATGCCATGAGGGATGTATTGATCGGAGATACGCTTTCCGGAATTATCCGTTTGATCGCAGCCCTGCTTCTCGCGGCAGCGCTTGCACTTGGATTTATGGGAGCCATTATTTTATTTAGGCAGGTGGGACTTTGAGGATAGAAATGATGATGCAGCTGATGGCCGGAGCGTTTGGTTCTGTTGGTTTTGGAATTCTTTTTCGCATGAAAAATAAATATCTTCCCCTGGTCTTTGTCGGTGGGGGGATTTGCTGGCTTGCCTTTCTTATCGGAAAAGAAATATGGGGAAGCTTTTTTCTTCCGACTCTGCTGGCAGGCTTTGTCACAGATATCTATGCGGAAATTCTTGCAAGAGTCTGCAAGGAAACATCCACCTCTTTTTTCGTTACTTCTGTTATTCCCTTAATTCCCGGAAGTACGCTTTATTACTGCATGAACAGCTTGGTAGAGGGAAATTCCCTGCAGGCACTCGAATATGGAAGAGAGACCTTTCTGATCGCCTTTGGAATAGCCGCAGGAATGAGTATTGCATGGGGAATCTGCTATTTTATCAGGAGAATAAAAAGATAGAAGGAAGTATCGCAGGAATGATTTGAAAAATCCTTCCTGCGACACTTCCTTCTTTGGAATACTTATGAAAGCAGGCGGGCTTATTTGATAAAGCCGACCTGTTTGCAGATCAGCTCTGCCTGTTCTTCTTTTTTCTGGTTGTATTCAACCTTCTTTTCTTCGAAGTAGTTTCTGCCGTAAGAGTCGATGGAGACGATCAGAGGACCGAACTCCTTGACATGACAATGCCAGAGGGTTTCCGGCATGCCGAGATCCTTCCACTGAGCCTCTACGATTTCTTCAACCTCAACGGCTGCCACAACAGCGTTTCCGGCAGGGAATACGCAATGGATCGCACCGAAATCCTTGCAGGCTCTTTCGGTATTTTCCTTCATGCCGCCCTTACCGACGATGACACGCACGCCGGTGGTTTCTACGAATTCATATTCGAATTTTTCCATTCGCATAGAGGTGGTAGGTCCGACAGAGACCATTTCATATTTTTCGTCACCCAGGGGACGGATGATAGGTCCTGCATGCAGGATTGCTGCGTCCCTGACATCTACGGGAATCTCCCGGCCTTCCTCTACAACGCGGCGGTGTGCCACGTCACGGCAGGTGGTGATGTCGCCTGTCAGATATAGGATGTCTCCGATATGGATCTCCTTCAGATCCTCTGCGGAGATAGGAGTTACCAGGATTTTTTTGCCATCTTTTATTTCTACTGCCATTACAGTTTTCTCCCTTCTGTCTAGTTGATTTTGGATAGATCTCTTACTTTTCTTCCTTGTATTCGAAGCCTGTATGGGTATCTACCGTGAAGTTCAGATCCTTGTCAAATACGATATGTCCTCTTCTGTGGCTCCAGCAGCCGACGTTGACAGCAACACCGATTGCAGAAGGATGACGGGCGGTGTTTTCAATGTTGACGCCCATAACAGAATAGTTGCCGCCCATGCCCTGCGGACCAAGACCGATGGCATTGATACCGTCTTCCAGAAGCTTTTCCATCTTGTCGGCATTGGCGTTGCCGTTGTGGGAACCGACAGGTCTCATCAGTGCCTTTTTTGAATTGAGGGCAGCGGTTTCTACAGAAGTGCCGACGCCGACACCAACCAGAAGGGGTGGGCAGGCATTCAAACCATAAGAGGTCATGCGGTCCAGTACGAATCTGGTTACGCCTTCATATCCTTCACCCGGCATCAAAACGGTGGCATTGCCGGGAAGCGTACATCCGCCGCCGGCCATATAGGTATAGATTTCACAGGTATCGGAAGCGGGAACGATATCCCACCATACGGTCGGGGTTCCTTTTCCAACGTTTTTACCGGTATTGTATTCATCAAAGGTCTCTACGGAATTATGACGCAGGGGGGTAGCGAAAGTAGCCTGTACCACGGCCTCTTTTAAAAGGGCTTCCAGGTCATCGATCAGCGGAAATTTTGTGCCGCATTTTACCCAGAACTGCAGGACGCCGGTATCCTGACAGGAAGGGCGATCCAGTTCCAGAGCCAGCTCTTGGTTACGGAACATCGTGTCATAGATTACCTTGGTCATAGGGGAATCTTCTTTGTCTCTCAGTTCCTCCAGCTTTGCAATGACATCATCCGGCAGTTTTTTGGCAGTGAATCCTACAAACTGTGCCATAATATCTGTCAGTTTCTTTACCTGTGCTTCGTTTGACATATGTACCTCCTTATTTTTGCCGCCTATGTCTGCAGCATAAATGATTTTTGCATTAAATTTTTATCTTAGGGGTAAAAGGGGAATGCGATCGGTAAAACGATCATGCTGACTACAGTTGCGATAATGATCAGGGGCATTCCTGCTTTTACATAATCCATGAATTTGTAGTTGCCGGCACCGACTACCATGGTATTGGCAGGCATGCCGATGGGTGTTACATAGGCACAGGAACCGCCGATAACGCAGGCCATCAGAACGGCTCTGGGATCAGCTCCCATTCCCTGCGCAATGGAGAGACAGATCGGTGCCATCAGAGCAGTCGTTGCTGTATTGGACATAAAATTTGTCATGACGCAGCAAAGGATGAAAACCACAAAGGTAAATAGGATCGGAGATGGATTGGAACCCAGGGCGCCGATTACCTTGTCTGCGATCATTTCACCGGCGCCTGTGCTCTCCAGAGCTTTTGCCAGTGATAAGGTACCTCCGAAGAGGAAAATGGTTCTTAAGTCAATGGATTTTAAGGCATCGTATTCGGAAATAACACCGGTGAGGATGAGGAGAATCGCACCGATACATCCTGTGATACTGAGACTGATGCCGATTTTTTCTTCAAAGATCATACCGATCAGGGTTAGGATCAGGATGACCAGGGACAAGATCTTTTTCCATTTCGGAACATTACTGAAGTCTCTGCCTTCATTAAAGATGGAATCCGAGGGATCTGTCGTATCATGATGAGGCAAAAATCGAAATCCGATCGTGGAATAGAAGAGAATGCCTGCAACCAGGATAGGAAGACCAACGATGCCATATTCGAAGAAGCCGAACTTGAGACCAAGGGGTTCCAGGGTTGATTGTGCGATCATATTGCCGGGTGCGCCGATCAGAGAAAGATTGCCGCCCATGGCTGCTGCAAAGACTAAGGGCATCAGAAGCCGGGATCTTTTGAAGCTGGACTTGGCTGCGATACCGATGACAACCGGAATCAGGATCGCTGCGGTACCTGTGTTGGAAAGAAAACCGCTCATGACACCTACGATAACCATGATGGCTACGATCAGGCCGCGCTCGGTTTTGGCGAACTTTGTTACCAGAGAGCCGATTGCATTGGCCATACCGGTCTCAAACAGTGCGCCGCCAACAATGAACATAGCAACAAAGAGAATGACGTTACTGTTGATAAATCCACTGAAGGCATCGCTTGTGTTCAGAACGCCGGTGATTACCAGACCGATACAGACGATCATGGATGTCAGTCCGAGCGGAATCTTTTCGGTGACAAACATGACAATGGCAAATGCCAGAAAAAGTAGTGTGATAATTGCTGGACTCATATAACCTCCCTATTTTGTGAATAATTGACATGGCCGATGTCTTTCTTTTCTTCATATTAGCGCATTTTTTACAAAAGGAACATTTCGTAAAATTGACGTCAGCATAGGATTTGCCTATACTGAAAACAAGTGGTATCAAAGGCGAAAAAGGGAAAGCAGAGCAGATACCAAGGCAGGGGGAAGTAAGAAAAGGAAAAACAAAGGAAAAGACAAAGGGGGAGATACGATGACTTTGACACAGTTAGAATACTTCTGCAGCGTGTGCCGTTATCGCAGTATTACAAGGGCAGCCGAAATTTTGTATGTTTCCCAGCCGACGATCTCAACATCGATTCGGGATCTGGAGAAGGAATTTCATCTGAGACTTTTTAATCATGGGAAAAACAGGATTTCTCTTACCAAGGACGGGGAGGCATTTTATCAGAAGGCAGAATTCATTTTAAAACAGACCCAGGAGCTCTATACGGATTTTTCAAATATAGAAGAAAACCGGCATCCCCTGCGGATCGGGATTCCGCCGATGATCAGTACGGTCTTTTTCCCGAAAATGACCGATCGCTTTCAGGATAAATATAATATTCCCCTTCAGCTGATGGAATATGGCTCGATTCGTGCCCGTACCCTGGTGGATAAGGAACTGCTGGATCTGGCGATCGTGAATATGGATTTCTACAATCTGGATAAGTACAACAGCTATGCTATGATGGAAGACAGCTATGTCTACTGCGTGTCAAGAAATCACCGCTATGCCGGGGAAAAAGAGATTACGGTGGAAATGCTGAAGGATGAGCCGATCATTCTCTTCAATACTGATTCTGTGCAGACCCAGACTGTGATCACCCGTATGCGCTCGGCAGGGATCGTACCGCATGTGCGTATGTACAGCAGTCAGCTGGTCACGGTGCTGAACTTTGTTCGAGACGGCTCTTGCGGTGCCTTTTTGTATTCCTCCCTGGAGGCCGATCCCAGAGACTTTGTTAAAATCCCGGTAACACCGGAGATCAGCAACAGGTTCGGGATTATCTGGAAGAAGGGAATCTTTGTGCCGGATCAGCTGACGAAATTTGTGAATTTCATCCGTGAATATGAGATAAACAAGTAAAATAAGGGGATGAGGCGAAATGAGCAGAATGGATAGAAAAGAGGAAGCATATTGTGGATTATTATAAAAGAGCCTTAGAATTAAAAGAGGAGATCATTCAAAATCGGAGGTATTTCCATACAAATGCAGAAGTCGGACTGGAGCTTCCGAAAGCAGTAGCCTATGTTACGGAAAAACTCCTGGCTTATGGAATAGAGGCAAAGCCCTGCGGACATGGTGTAACGGCTACGATCGGAGGTGGGGGAAAATGTATCCTGCTTCGGGCGGATATGGATGCGCTTCCTATGCCGGAAGAGAGCGGGGAGTCCTTTGCCTGTCCTACGGGGAAGGAAGCACATGCCTGCGGACATGATTTTCATGCGGCTATGCTGCTTGCGGCAGCAAAGATGCTAAAAGAGAATGAGAAAAGTTTAAAAGGAACAGTCAAGCTGATGTTTCAGCCGGCAGAGGAAAGCTTTGAAGGCAGCAGGGATATGATCAAAGCAGGTATTTTGGAGAATCCCAAGGTGGATGCTGCCCTGGCCTATCATGTTTCTCCCGGCCGGATGCCGGTGGGATTGGTCATGTATAACAGTAAGAGCACTATGATGTTCTCTGTAGATGGATTTCGGATCCTGGTAAAGGGAAAAGGCTCTCACGGAGCTTATCCCCATGCAGGAGTGGATCCCATCAATATAGGGGTACATATTCACCTGGCTCTGCAGGAGCTCATTGCGAGAGAGGCAGATCCAAAGGCGGCCTGCGTTTTGACGATCGGCAAATTCGAAGCAGGGGCAGCGGCGAATATTATTCCGGATACCGCTGTTTTGGAGGGAACCCTTCGTTGCGATGAGGCGGAAATGAGGGAAAAACTCTTGCGGCGGATCAAAGAAGTTACGCTACTGACAGCAAATGTGTATGGGGGATCTGCCGAGGTCATTCCCTTGTCAGAGGTGCCGCCTCTTGTCTGTGATGGCTCCCTTACAGAAGAAATGCTGGGGTATATGAGACAGCTGAAGATTCCGGGATTTACGGAGTATCCGGATGTATCTGCCAGCGCATCTGAGGACTTTGCGATCATTGCGGAAAAAGTTCCCGCCACTTTTATGTATTTATCGGCCGGTTATCCGGATGAGCGCGGCAGTTACCCGGCCCATAATCCGAAGGTACAATTCAATGAGGAGGTTTGCCCCATCGGAGCTTCCTGTATGGCATATTGCGCGCAAAGCTGGCTGGAAAATCATTCCGCTAGATAAGGATAAATACGATCCGCCCGTACAGGAGTGTGAATTTCTTAAAAAAGAGGGCGAAAGCCGGCGGATTTTCTGGTAAGATAAAGGCCGGAATCAAAAAAGGGAGAAGGAAAAGAAGGAATGAAAAAAAAGGACTATATCTGGCCACTGCTCATGCTGATTATTTTTGAGAGCATCGCCATCACGCTTTGGCAGACAAAGCATAATATTTTTTATCTGTTTAATTTCAGCTATATCGGCTGTTCGATCGCTTTGGGCCTTTTTCTCCTTGTGAGAAAACATAAATATGCAAGAAGAGTGGTGCAGCTTCTGGTCGGGCTCTATATGCTGCTTTATCTGGGCCTTTTCCGGGGAGAAAATATGCAGATCGAAGGCTTCTGGTATTTCCTCTTTACCGGCGTTTTTGAGGGAGCAACCATTCATTATGCCATTGCAAAAATATTCGGACCCTTGGTCTTTGGAAGAGGCTGGTGCGGTTACGCCTGCTGGACAGCCATGGTTCTGGACTTTTTGCCTTATAAGGTGCCAAAGGAACCAAGAAAGAAGCTGGGCTGGATCCGTTATATTACCTTTGCGGCATCCTTGAGTTTTGTACTGGCCCTTCTTCTGGCAAAGGTTGCCCATATCGAGAAGATCATGTTTTGGGCCTTCATTATCGGCAATATTGCCTATTACCTGGTCGGAATTCTTTTAGCTTATGCCTTCAAGGACAATCGGGCCTTTTGCAAATATATCTGCCCGATTACGGTATTCTTAAAGCCGATGAGTTACTTTGCTGTCTTTCGCATTAAATGCGATAAGGAAAAGTGCATTTCCTGTGGAAAATGCAGACGGGTCTGTCCCATGAATGTGGATGTCCCGAATAATTCAAGAAAAAAAGAGAACGGGACAGAGTGCATCCTCTGTATGGAATGTGTGAAAAATTGCCCCAAGCAGGCACTCTAAGTCAGGGGATTTCTTCCCTTGACGGAAAAATCAGAGTATGCTACAATCCAAACCATCGCTCGGAGGGCGAGTTGTTCAAGAGAAACAGCAGCCGGATAAGAGACAGATTGAAATATCTGTTTCTTATCCGGCTTTTTTTGTCGAATAGGAAATTTCATTTCCTATTCGACAAAAAATGCTCCGCAGGGATCGCACTGCGGCGAACTGTCGTGTTGCGAAGCAATACGACCAAGGCGGAATGGAATTGTGTCGCTAAAGCGACCCGCCGCAGGCGGAGAATCCTGCAGGCAGGATGCTTTCTTATCGTATAGGAAACTTCGTTCTCTATACGATAAAAAAGCACGGAGATGCGCAAGTGCATATTTTTTACATACAGGAGGAAAGCAAATGGACTTTTTAAATGGCAGGATCAAGACAATGTATTTAAAATACCTGTCGGCAGCCTTTGGCAGTGCCCTGATCACCTCTGTTTATTCTGTGGTAGATATGGCCATGGTAGGCCAGTATCAGGGGCCGGATGGTACGGCGGCCCTGGCGGTGGTGGCGCCGGTCTGGAACATTATCTACAGCCTGGGACTTCTGGTGGGAATCGGGGGAAGTGTGATCTTCAGTACCAAAAGAGGCAGCAGTCAGAAAAGCAGCGGGGCGGAGAATCAGTATTTTACGGCAGCGGTGATCGGCGGGCTGATCTTAGCCGGGCTTGCCTGGATAGGGATTCTCTGCTTTGAAAGTCCTATTCTGACCTTTTTCGGAGCGAATGATTCCCTCCTGCTTTTGGCAAAGGAATATATGAGACCGATCAAAGTTATTTTCCCCTTATTCCTTTTTAACCAGATGCTGGCAGCCTTTTTAAGAAATGATAAGAATCCGGCTTTGGCTACCATAGGCGTGCTCGCCGGCGGTATCTTTAATATGTTCGGGGATTATTTCTTTGTCTTCACCTGTAATAAGGGCATTTACGGAGCGGGACTTGCAACGGCGATCGGATCCGTCATTTCCTTTTTGGTGATGATGACACATTTTATCAGCAAAAAGAACAGCCTGAAGCTGCTGCGTCCCCAGGGACTCTTGAAGAAGTTAAAGGAAATCTGTGTGACCGGCTTTTCCACCTTCTTTATTGATGTGGCAATGGGAATCCTGACTGTTTTATTTAACCGTCAGATCATGACCTATCTGGGAGCAAATGCCCTGTCCATCTATGGACCGATCATTCAGGTCAGCACCTTTGTCCAGTGCTGTGCCTACAGTGTCGGACAGGCCTCGCAGCCGATCATTTCGACAAATTACGGAGCGGGAAAAGGAGAAAGGATCCGGGAAACTCTGCGGCTGGCTCTTTGGACAAGCCTTTTTTTCGGCATCTTTTGGACAGTCCTTAGTATGAGCCGGCCTAATCTTTATATTCGGATCTTTATGTCGCCGACAGAGGAGATCCTAAGGATGGCACCTTCTATTATCAGAAGCTATGCCCTTTCCTTCCTCCTTTTGCCCTTTAATATTTTCTCGACCTATTATTTCCAGGCGATCATGAAGCCGAAGACGGCCTTTCTTGTTTCCGTGGGGAGGGGAATGGTCATCAGCGGGATTCTGATTCTGCTTCTGCCTCTTTTGGCCGGAGCAAATTCAATCTGGTTTGCGATGCCGATCACGGAGCTTCTGATCCTCTTTTATGCGGCAGCAAGGATGCGAAAGGATACCGCAGAGTTGGCGGAAGAAAGAACGGGATTGAAGGAAAAGCATTGAATTAAAAGACGGCAGACGGCATAATAGAAGGCATATGAGAGAGAAACTGCCGGATGGGCAGAAGAGAGGAATTTATGATTGGAATCATATGCATCGAGGATGAAAATGGCATGCTTTTCCATGACCGCAGGGTAAGCCGGGATCGGCTTCTGATCGACTGGTTGATGCAGCGGATCGGAGAGAAGCAGATCTGGATGCGGCTGTATTCAAAGGAATTATTTGCAGCCTATGAGGTAAAGGTAGCAGAGAATTATCTGGAACTTGCTGGAGAAGGTGACTATTGCTTTATCGAAGATGGAGCGTATACCGCGTATCAGGAGAAGCTGACGGGGCTGATTTTGTGCAGATGGAACAGAAGGTATCCTTCCGATCTGAAATTTCAGGAGAGCATATTGGAGCAGGGCTGGCAGCAGGAAAGCAGCCTTGAGATCAAGGGCTCCTCTCATAAGTCAATTACGATAGAGGAGTGGAAGAAAAATGCGTGAAATGAAGAGAAAGAAGATAAGAGGGAGAAAGCCGGAAAGCTATCTTTTGCTTTTTATGATGCTGCTGATGTTGTCCTTCCTTCCGGCCTGCGGATCTTCGTCAGAGACGGCTTCTGCAGATGCTGTATCTTCGGAGACAGGAGAGCAGGCAGAGGAGCAGACGGAAGAGAAAAGCGTCGATCTGAAAAACCTTGCGGCGGCAGCAGGCGTCAATACGAGCGAAAAGGAGACGGAGGAGGCCGGCTCGGTCAGCCTGGAGGAGATACCGGCTTACAGCGGAAGTCCCTATGTCGAGATCAATGATAATGTGCCCTTCTTTGCCGATGATGAGATGACCGAAAACGCCTTTGAAGAGTACAGTTCTCTGGATTCTCTGGGAAGATGTGGCGTGGCCTATGCCAATGTATGTCAGGAGCTGATGCCGACAGAGGAAAGAGGAGAGATCGGAGCCATCAAGCCAAGCGGCTGGCATACCGTGAAATATGACTCTGTCAGCGGCAAATACTTATATAACCGCTGCCATCTCATCGGATATCAGCTGACAGCCGAGAATGCGAATGAGAAAAATCTCATCACCGGAACCAGATATCTGAATGTGGAAGGCATGCTTCCCTTTGAAAATATGGTGGCGGATTATGTAGAAGAGACAAATAATCATGTGCTCTATCGGGTCACCCCCATGTTTGAAGGAGAGAATCTTCTGGCCAGCGGCGTTCTGATGGAAGCAAAATCCGTAGAAGATGACGGAGCAGGCATCCTATTTAATGTCTACTGCTATAATGTCCAGCCGGGCATTAGCATTAATTATGCCAATGGAGAGAGTGTAGAAGAAGGCGGCAGTACAGAAGCGACTGCGGAAGAAAGTACGGGCGGAAGGTTAGGAACTGCAGATGAAGCGTCTTCTGGCTCGTCTGTTGGAGAAACAAGGGCTGCCGGAATCGGAACTGCGGCAGCAGCCTCGACCGCAGAAAGTGAGGAAAGCACAGCAGAGAGCAGCCAGGATTCCAATCAGGAGACTATCGTTCATATAACAGATACAGGGAAAAAGTATCACAGAGCAGGCTGCAGAACCTTAAAGAGTGACCATGAGGTGACTTTAGAAGAGGCCAAGGCCCAGGGACTGGAGCCCTGCAAGGTCTGCAATCCGCCAAAATAAAAGCGTAAAAAAAGAAGGCATTGCCTTCTTTTTTTTATGGCCTTTTCGGAGTAAAATAAGGGCTAAAGCTACAAAAGCCGAGATGTTCTGTTCAGGATCATTCTCGGTCTTTTGTCTGATTTAAAAGCTACCTTTTTGAAAGAGCAGAATAGAAGCAGGAGGAAGAAAAAATGAGCAGTTTACAGCCGCATATCAGATGCAGCCGGGAGGATGCGGCAGCCTATGCTATTTTGCCGGGAGATCCGGCAAGAGTAGATCGCATTGCGGACTATCTGGAGGAGGTTCGCCATATCGCCTTTAACCGGGAGATGAAGAGCATCAGTGGTTATTATAAGGGAGTAAAGCTGATGGCTGTCTCCACGGGAATGGGCGGTGCTTCTACCGGAATCGCAGTAGAAGAGCTGCATAATATCGGTGTAGAGGTAATGATCCGGATCGGGAGCTGCGGAGCCCTGCAGAAGGAGATCAAAATGGGCGACCTGCTTTTGATCAATGGGGCAGTCAGGGATGATGGAGCCTCCCGGACTTACATCGATGAGATTTATCCGGCTATTCCGGATACGGAAGTTTTGATGCAGCTGATCGCGGCAACGAAGGAGCTGGGCTATCCTTATCATGTGGGAATCGGCAGAAGCCATGACAGCTTTTATACGGATCGGGAGGATGAGATCGATCACTATTGGTCTAAAAGAGGCGTTCTGGGAGCAGACATGGAGACGGCGGCTCTTTTTACCATCGGCGGCCTGCGCGGCGTAAAAACTGCCTCTATCTTAAATACGGTTTCTCTTTTCGAAGGGAATCTGGAAGAGGAGATCAATCAGTATGTAGAGGCAGAGGATGCAGCTGCAGAAGGAGAAAAGAGAGAAATCCTGGCGGCTTTGGAAACCATAGTCCGACTGGATAGGGAGAAAAAGAATGAGAAATAAAAACAATAACAGCCCCTGGTCTTTGAAGATCAATACGGCATCTTTGGTATTGATCCCGGCAGCAGTCGGAATTAATTATATCGGAAAGCTTTTTGCCGGAATGCTCAAGCTGCCCCTCTGGCTCGATTCGATCGGAACCTGTCTTGCGGCCTGCCTGGCAGGCCCTGTTGTCGGAGCGATTTCCGGGGCAATCAACAATATCATCTATGGTCTCACCATGGATCCGATCTCAACAGTCTATGCCCTGACTCAGGCCGGGATCGGAATCGTTGTCGGCCTGATGGCTTATTACGGTGCGATGAAGTCGGTGAAGGGCACGATTCTAACCGGCATTCTGGGCGGTCTTGCAGCCGTTTGTATCTCGACCCCTTTGAATATCCTTTTCTGGGGAGGAACAACCGGGAATCTTTGGGGAGATTTGGCCTATGCTGCTGCCTTAGCCAAGGATTTTCCCCTCTGGCAGGCATCCGGCATTGACGAGATCATCGTAGATGTACCGGACAAGATCGTTGTTATTTTCCTGGTGGCCGGTCTTTATAAGAGCCTGCCCAAGAGTCTTTTATCTCTCTACCAGAGCAATCGTAAGATCGAAAGCCTGGATTAAGGAGGAAGAAAATGAAAACCTTAAGCTTATATGAAAATAAAAACTCCTTCCTGAATGGTCTGGCGCCGGGAACAAAGGCTCTCTATATCATAGCAGCCCTTCTTTTGCCGATCTTTTTTGCGTCAAGGCTGATCAGCTTTGAATTTATCGTGCTGAGTATCCTTCTCTTATGCCAGTCTAAGGTGATCAAAAAGGCTTTGCCGATTCTGGCAGTATCCGGCTTTGTCCTTTTGACGGTGATCATTATCCAGGGTCTCTTCCGGGCGGGGAATGAGACAGTGGTATTACCGCTGGGACCGGTTGCCTTCTATAAGGAAGGCCTGCTTTTTGCTCTTGGCATTACCCTGAATGTCCTGAATATTATCTTCAGTTTCTGTGTTCTGGTTCTGACAACAAAGCCATCCGATATGATCGAAAGCATGGTCAGAAGGGGCTTTTCTCCGCGGATCGGCTATGTCTTTGTTTCTCTTTTTCAGCTGATTCCCCAGATGACAGACCGGATGGCGACCATTACGGACGCCCAGCGCAGCCGTGGCATGGAGACAGAGGGATCACTCCTGGTCAGGATCAAGGCCTTTTTGCCTCTGATCTCGCCGGTGATCATGAGCTCCTTTATTGATACCAAAGAGAGGGCGATTGCCTTAGAGGTGCGGGGCTTTAATGCAAAAGCAAAGAAGAGCTTTCTCAATGAATTTCAGCCGAATGCAGCCAATAAGTTTGTGTATTGGGTTCTTCTGCTGATGATCCTGATAGGTCTTGTATGTTTTATCGGAAGATCTCTGGGACTTATGTAAGGGAAAGGGCTAAGAAGCGCGGTTTATAATAGGAAAGCCTTGAGAGGCTTTTGCCGAAGAGGAAAGAAAATGGCAGAGATTAAGATAGAAAATTTAAAATACAGATATCCGGATACGGAAAAGCTGGCCCTGGACGGGATCAGCTGCGAGATCCATGCGGGAGAATTTATCGGCGTGATCGGAAGGAACGGAGCCGGAAAGAGTACCTTTTGTCAGGCTTTGATCGGTCTGGTGCCGAATTTTTACAGGGGCGCCTATGGCGGGAAGGTTCTGATCGATGATCTGGAGGTCAGAAATGTAGAGGTGGACGAGCTTTGCCAAAAGGTGGGGCTGGTCTTCCAAAATCCCTTTAATCAGGTGACGGGAGCAAAGCTTACCGTATATGAGGAGCTGGCTTTTGGTCTGGAGAATCTCGGGATCGAGAGAGAAGAAATGAAAAAGAGGATCGAGGAGAGCATGGAGCTTCTGGATATTGCCCAGTATAAAAACAGTGACAGGGCTCCCTTCGATCTTTCCGGCGGACAGATGCAGAGAATGGCGATCGCAAGTATCATTGCCATGAAGCCGGAGGTGATCATCCTGGATGAGCCGACCTCCCAGCTGGATCCCCAGGGAAGCGAGGAAGTTTTCCGGGCAGTGGATAAGCTGAGCAAAACCGGAATTACGATTATCATGGTGGAGCATAAGATCGAAAAGCTGGCAGCCTACAGCGACCGGATTATGTTGTTGGATGAAGGAAAGCTGGTGGATTTCGCCAGCCCCAGGGAGATCTTTTCCAGAGAGGATCTGGCAGAGCATGGGGTGGAAGCGCCCGTTTACACCAGAATCTGCAGGGAGCTGGGCTTAAGGATGCCGGACAGCGGCTATTATCCGGTAACCTTAGAAGAGGCCAGAGAACTTCTTTCATACTAGATATTCCGAAAAGAAGAGGAGACTGTGAAAATGAACAGGATAGAGATAGAGGATCTGCATTTTTCCTATCAGAGGGGAGAGGAGATCCTGAAAGGAATCAATCTGACGATCGGGGAGGAATCTACGGCGATCATCGGACAGAATGGAGCCGGAAAGACCACCCTGGTGAAGCTTTTGAAGGGGCTTTTGAGACCGGATTCCGGAAGAATTCTTTTCAATGGAAAGGATATTTCAGAGCTCACGGTTGCAGCCTTGGCAAAGGACATCGGATTGATCTTTCAGAACCCCAATGATCAGATCTTTAAAAATACGGTTTTGGATGAGGTCATGTTCGGCCCCCTCCAGATCGGTATGGATAAAGCGAAGGCAGAGAGTGTTTCCAGAGAGGCCTTGAAACTGGTAGGACTGGAGGGAAAAGAGAAGATCAATCCCTATGACCTTGGTCTTTCCGACAGAAAGATGGTTTCGATTGCCGGCATCCTGGCAATGGATACCAGAGTGATCATCTTTGATGAGCCGACGATTGCCCAGGACATCAGTGGAAAAAAGAGAATCCAAAATATCATAAAGGAGCTGCAGAGTCAGGGCAAGATCGTCATTTCCATTCTGCATGACATGGATTTTGTGGCAGAAAGCTTTGATCGGGTGATCGTTTTTGCTAAAGGACAGGCTCTTTTGGATGGCAGTCCCAAGGAAGTCTTTACCAGAAAGGACATTCTGGAGGAGGCCCGGCTGGAGCAGCCCTATACCATGCAGCTTGGCTACAAGCTGGGCTATGAGGAAGCCTTTCTGAGCCCGGAGGAATTTGTGGATTACCTGAAGGAAAAAAGAAATACGGCAGGAAAGCAGTAAGAAAATGCGGATGAAAGCCTTTCCCGCGCGAACTTACGAATAAAAGGAGCATCTGTTTATCATGGCAGAAGAGAAAAGCATAGAAGGGCAATACCAAAAGGCACTGGCCTTTGCAAAAGAAAAGCATAAAGGACAATACCGGATCGGCGGCCTTCCCTATATCAGCCATCCGATCGCTGTTGCCGAGAAGCTGAAGAAGGCAGGCTATGATACCGACTATCAGATTGCCGGCCTTTTTCATGATCTTCTGGAGGATACGGATGCAACAGAGGAAGAAATCGAAGCTTTGGCAGGACCGGAGGTTTTGGATGCGGTCAAAAGAGTGACTAAGACCGAGGGCTATGTGATGGCAGATTACATTGCGGGAATTAAGGAAAGCCCCATGGCTTTTGCCGTGAAAAGGGCGGATCGGGAGCATAACCTGGAGACGGCCTGTGATGCAGACCGGGCCTTTCGCATTCGCTATATTCAGGAGAGCCGGGACTGGTACCTGGATTTTTCACCGGAAATCCAAAAGCTGGTGGAAGACTTGGAAAAGACTCTATAAAATAGAAAAGAAAATAAAAGAAAAAAGATGCAGGCAGCTTCAGGAGAGAAGAGCGTAAGGGCAGAGCCTGCGGAATACAACAAAGGGAGAGCAGATATGAAGAAAAAAAGAAAAGAGAGAAGTGGAGAACTTAGGTATCCGATTCCGGCCATGCTGCTGATGATGTTAGTTCTTTGGCTATTCAGCTATTTTGTTTGCAGCCTTGCTACCTCTGCCATGGGAGTTGGCTATACAGGACTCCAGTCACCGGATCAAAAAACAAGGATCGTGTCAGATGCGGCAGGAATTTTGTCGGCTTTTATGGTTCTTTTTTATTTTCGTTTCCGCTGGAGAGGGAAAATTCAGGACTTTTTTCAGGTCAGACAGCTGGGAACCTGCCTTTTGATGGGATGGAGCATCTTTGTAGTAGAAGCAATTACCATCCTTTTCAACATCATCGGCGGCGTGCAGATGGGAAACTTTGGCCTGGCTTTGCTTTTTGGCTGCGCTCCCGGTATCAGGGAGGAGGTTTTCTTTCGCCTGATCCCGATTGCCATGGTCATGCGGGCAAAGGATAAAAGGAAAATGATGTGGATCGCCTACTGGACATCGACTCTGGTTTTTTCGCTGATTCACAGTGCCAATATTCTCGTTGGAGCAGATCCGGTAAGCACCTTGATCCAGGTTTTCTATGCCTTTGGTGTAGGTCTCATTTTTGCAGCGATCTACCTTCGTACCGGGAATCTCTGGGCAGGCATGATCCTGCATTCCTTTACGGATTTTGTCAATTTCACCCAGCTGTCTGCCCAGCAGGACGGAGGCATTCTTTCGGCCTATAGCGCAACGGAGCAGGTGATTCTGGTTGGTTTCGGCATTCTGTATCTTGTGAATGCGATCTATATTTTCAGAAAGAATAAACGGGAAGAAGTAATCACAAGCTGGGAGAGAAAATGGAAACCGGAGGAAGAGCAATGCTGCTGAAGGAGTTAGAACCCAGAGAGGTTTTTTCCTATTTTGAGGAGCTGTCAAGAATCCCGAGAGGGTCCGGAAATACAGAGGCAGAAAGTAACTATTGCTTGGAATTTGCAAAAAAGCATGGCTTAAGGGCCAAAAGAGATGCCGGCGGAAATGTGATCATTTTCAAGGAAGCCTCTGAGGGCTGTGAGGAGAAGGAGCCTGTCATCTTACAGGGACATCTGGATATGGTCTGCGAAAAGGAAAGCGGCTGTGAGATCGATATGCAAAAGCAGGGCTTAGAGCTTGAGACCGACGGAAAAAGGCTATGGGCAAAGGGAAGTAGCCTAGGGGCAGATGATGGGATTGCCATTGCCTATATCCTGGCGATCCTTGCCTCCGATCAGATAGAGCATCCGGCGATCGAGGCTCTTTTTACCAATGATGAAGAGATCGGTATGCTGGGAGCCCGCACCCTGGAGGAAGGGGATCTTCAGGCGAAGAGACTGATCAATATTGATTCCGAAACAGAGGGCATCCTTTATGTCAGCTGTGCAGGTGGAATCAATGCCCGCTGCCGGATACCGCTTTGCTATGAAGAAGGCGAAGCAGAAGAGAAGAAAAGAAAAGAAGGCTGCTTCTACGAGCTGTCCGTGTCAGGCCTTGCCGGCGGTCACTCCGGGATCGAGATCCATAAGCAGTATACCAATGCGATCCGCCTGTTGGCATCGTTGCTCTCGGCAGGAGGAAGAAAGGCAGAGCTTCGTCTTATAGAGCTGGAAGGTGGCGGAAAGGATAATGCCATTCCAAAGGAAGCCAGAGCTCTGCTTCTGCTGAAAAAGGAGGAGGAAGAGGCCTTCCTTTCTGCCATCCGGGAAAGCCGCAAACTCTGGCTTTCAGAGCTGAAAGCAGAGGCAGAAAAGGCTGAGATCAAGGTCGAAAGGATAGAAGAAAATCCGGCAGGAGAAAGAAGGCTGCTTACAAAGGAGAGCACAGCGAAAGTAATCTTCGCCCTGCAGATGAGTCCGGACGGCCTCTATAAGATGAGCCGGGAGATCGAGGGAATGACAGAATCCTCCCTTAATCTGGGCATTGCCCGTCTGGAAGAGGAAGAACTTGTTTATACCTATCTGATCAGAAGTAACAAAAGAGCAGGAAAAGAGCTTCTCCTGGAAAGGGTGGAGGACTTTGTAAGCTACCTGTCCGGAAAGGTAGAGAAGGAGTCTGACTATCCGGCCTGGGAATACCGGGAGGAGTCGGAGCTGAGAGAGCTTTGCCGGAAAAGCTTTGTCAAGCTCTATGGATACGAGCCGGAGATCACGGCCATTCATGCCGGTCTGGAATGCGGCATTTTCGCGGGAAAGAAGCCGGAGCTGGATATGATTTCCTTCGGACCGACCATGAAGCAGGTGCATACCTGTGAGGAATACTTGGACATCGCTTCCGCAAAAAGGTGCTGGGACTATCTGCTGGAGATCCTTCGGAATTAGATTGTCATTTACAGAGTCCAAGGTAGACTAGTATAATAAATGAAGTATTTTCTAAGAAAACAGGGCGAAAAGCAGCATGTTCTTAGAAGCATGGTAGGAAAAGGAAGAAAAAGGTAGAAAGATTTGGTATTTCAGATCAGATTGGCAGATCAAACGATAAAAATGGAAACGCTCTATCCTGCGGTTTATGAGATGTGCAGGCCTTACCTTTATGAGGGAGCAGAGGTCGATATGCAGATTCAGAGCACAAAGGAACTGATAGAGAGAGAGGGGTGCGAAGCAGAGCCGGGAGGAAGGCTGTCTGCTTCCTATCTGGAGACCCTGGCGGTTTACAGGCAGATCGCAGAAAAGATGCTGGATTATAATACCTTTCTCATGCATGGTTCTGTTGTAGCCGCAGAAGGAAGAGCCTTTATGTTTACGGCCGCCCAGGGCGTGGGAAAGACAACCAGAACGAGAGCCTGGTTGGGGCAGTTGGAGCATTCCTTTGTCATAAACGGAGATAAGCCCCTGATCCGGGTGGCGGAAAAGGAAGTAATCGCCTACGGCAGTCCCTGGGCAGGCAAGGAAGGGCTGAACACGAATCAGTCGCTTCCCTTAAAGGCTGTTTTCTTCCTGGAGAGAGCAGAGAATACTTCCCTGCAAAAGCTTTCTTTTTCCGAGGCCTTTCCGAGACTCCTTCGTCAGGCCTACAGACCCCAAAGGGCGGAACTTGCCATAAAGGGACTTAGCCTTTTGAAGAAAATGGAAGATAAAACAGATTTTTATCTCTATCGCAGCAGTCTGAAGGACCTGGATATGAAATGGCTCTATCAGGAAGTAATGAAATAAGGCAGGAAGAAGAGAAAAGAGTTCCCGTGTAAGGGAAAAGCAGAAAGGGCAAAGATGAAGACAAAATATACCTTTGAGATCATGGAAATCGATGACCAGCAGATGGCAGTTCCGGTTGGAGAAAATGCCGACCAGCTGCATGGCATTTTGAAGCTGAACCAGACGGCAGCAGCGATCCTGGAGCTTCTGAAGGAAGAGAGAACAGAAGAGGAGATCGTGCAGCAGCTACTGGAAAGCTATGAGGCTTCCGAAGAGGAGCTGAGAGGCTATGTACATGATTATCTGAACGAGCTTGAGAAAGCAGGAATTATAGAAGAATGAAAATAATCAAAGAAGCAAGAACCGGCATTACAAAGGTCTGGGGAAAGCAAAAAAGGAAAGAGGGCCGCTATCGTCTCCTGAAATATACCTTAGAGGAAGAGAGCGAGGCAGGCCCTCTGCTTTATAATGCGGTCAGCGGAGAGCTGCTTGCCCTTACGGCAGAAGAGAAGGCTTTCCTTGCTACTCTGCCGGGAGAGGTTCCGGAGGAATATGAAACCCTTTTGGAAAAGCACTTTCTGGTGCCGGAAGCCTATGAGGAGGCAAAGTCGGTAAAGCAGCTCAGACGTCTTCTTAGCCTGATGCAGAGGGAGAAGGATATTCTGGGTTATACCATTCTGCCGACAACCTACTGTAATGCAAGGTGCTTTTATTGCTATGAGAGCGATTTTACATATCAGCACATGAGCGAGGAGACGGCGCATGATGTGGTGGACTATATCGCTGCGCATTGCCACGGAAAGGCGGTTTCCCTTTCCTGGTTTGGCGGAGAGCCTCTTTTGGGTGCGAAGGTCATTTCGCAGATTTCGAAGGAACTGGCAGACAGGGAGATCAAATATCATTCTTCTATGATCAGTAACGGCATCCGCTTTGATGAGGAGATGATCCGGGAGGCAAAGGACTGCTGGAAACTTCAGAATGTGCAGATCACGATCGATGGCACGGAAGAAATCTATAATGAAGTAAAAAGCTATGTTGATGTGACAGGGGAGAGCCCCTATAAGAGAATCCTGAAGAATATCCACCTGCTTTCCGAAGCTGGTATCCGGGTTTCCATCCGGATCAATATGGGCTTCCATAACACCGAGGATATTAAGAAACTGATTCTGGAGCTGAGCGAGTATTTTGCGGACTGTCAGAATGTTTCCATGTATGTACATGAGCTCTTTGACGGAGAAGGAACGGAACCGGTTCATTATACGGAGCAGGAGAAAAAAGACTTTGCTGCTCTTGTAAATGAGCTGAATCACTATGCAGACGGGCGAGGCAAGTATGAAAAGAAAAGGGAACTTCCCAGTCTGACCCTTTCCCATTGCATGGCGGATAAGGATGGTTCTGTTATTATCTATCCGGACGGAAGGCTGACCAAATGTGAGCATTTTAATCCGGACGCAGAAGGAATCGGAAGCATTTATTCGGAGGAGAGGGATCAGGCGGTCCTGGATTCCTGGAAGGAACAGGCGGATCTGCAAAACTGCCGGGAATGTCCTCTTTATCCGACCTGTGTATTACTCAGCAAATGTCCGGAAAGCGGTTCCTGCCAGGGGATTAAGCAGGAAGAAAAGATAAAAGAAGTCAGAGAGGCCATGCGTTTTCTTGCAGAGAAAAAAGCGCAGGAGAAGGAAGGAGAGCAGTAATGGCAGAAGAAAATAAACAGTCGATCTTTCGAAAAAAGAGCCAGGAGTATATTGATTCTCCGGAAAAATTAGATAATTATCTTCACGTTACTTCACCGGGGGTCTGGGCTTTGCTTCTTGCCGTGATCGTTCTTTTGATCGGAAGCTGCGTTTGGGGCGTAATGGGAAAGCTGGAAACCCATATTACAGTAGCGGTTATGGCCTCCGATGGAAGCTGTTCGGCTTATGTGCCGGAGAGTGCGATCGATTCTGTTGTAAAATTCCGAAAGATCACCGTCGAGAAGAAGGAGATGACCTTAGAGCCGGATGCCTTAGAGCCGATCGCGGTGACAGACAGTACCAATATCTATGTACGTCTGGCCGGCAATCTGAATGTAGGCGATATCGTTTACGAGATTCCCATCACAGAGGAGAGGGATGATCTTGAGAATGGTATTTACAGCGGCACGGTAACGACAGAGACGATTTCACCGGCAGCCTTATTGTTGAACTAAGCTTCGGAATGTGAGATAGAAGAATGGCAAAAAAGATAAAAGAACCCCTGACAAAGGGGGTTGCAAAGGTCCCGGTGATCATGCAGCTGGAGATGCTGGAGTGTGGAGCTGCCAGTCTGGCAATGATCATGGGCTATTATGAAAAATGGATCACCCTGGAACAGGCCCGTGTGGACTGCAGTGTTTCAAGAGACGGCTCCAGTGCCAAGAGCATTGTACAGGCAGCAAAGAGCTACGGGATGGATGTCGTGGCTTACAGAATGGAGCCGGAGGTGCTGCTGGAGGAGGGACCCTTCCCCTGTATCATTCACTGGGGCTTTAATCATTTCCTGGTTCTGGATGGTTTCAAGGGAAAGAAGCATGATGCGGTTCTGAATGATCCGGCCAGAGGAAGGGTAACCGTTTCCTGGGAGGAATTCGACCGGCAGTTTACCGGCGTCTGTATTACCATGCAGCCGGGAGAGAATTTCGTCCCGGAAGGAAAAAAGAAATCCGTACTGGATTATGCAAGGCAGAGAATGATCGGAACCGGAACGGCCGTTGTTTTCGTCGTTTTAACGACAACCATCGTTTCCCTTCTGGGTGTAATTAAGCCGATCTTTAACCGAATTTTCCTGGATCGTCTTCTGACGGGGGTGAATAGTGACTGGCTATGGCCTTTTATCAATATATTAAGTATCTTTTCGGGTATTATTATTCTGATGACCTGGGTCAGTGCGGTCTACAGTCTGAAGATCCAGGGTAAAATGGCTGCGGTCGGAAGCGCCTCCTATATCTGGAAGATCCTTCGTCTGCCCATGCAGTTCTTTGAACAGAGAATGCCGGGAGATCTGTCAGACAGAGAGGCAACTAATGCGGCGATCGCCGGAACCTTGGTCAACACCTTCGGTCCTCTGGCGATCAATACGGCAATGATGGCCTTTTACCTGATCGTAATGGTTCGCTACAGCCTGGTTCTGACCCTGGTTGGCGTCAGTGCCATCTTTGTTAACATGTTTGTTTCTGCCTTTATCAGCGAAAAGCGTATTAATATCCAGCGTGTTCAGCTGAGAGATCAGAGTAAGTTATCCAGTGCCGTGATCGCCGGTATCAATGTCATCGAGACCATTAAGTCTTCCGGAGCGGAGAAAGGCTATTTCAGAAGACTGGCAGGCTATCAGGCAAGCGTTAATACCCAGCAGATGAAATATGCCAGAGTGAACCAGTGGCTGGGCGTGATCCCGGATCTCTGTATCTCGATTGCCAACCTGGCCGTGCTGGGTCTGGGCGTTCTCTTTGTGATCCGGGGAGAGTTTACGATCGGTATGATCATGACTTTCCAGGGCTTTTTGTCTTCCTTTACGACTCCGGCCTCTTCCCTGATCTCCGCAGGTCAGTCCATCCAGGAAATGATCACCCAGATGGAGCGTGTGGATGATGTCATGAGCTATCCGAATGATTCCTGGTTTAGCGAGGAAAAGGAAGCCGAGAGTGAAAAAGGCCATGAAGGGGAATTTGAGAAGCTGTCCGGCCATATCAAAATGGATCATGTGACCTTCGGCTATTCCAAGCTGAATCCACCTCTGATCGAGGACTTTTGCATGGAAGCAAAGCCGGGAGAGAAGATCGCCTTTGTCGGCGGTTCCGGCTGCGGTAAATCCACCCTGGCCAAGCTCTTAAGCGGACTTTGCAAGCCCTGGTCCGGTGAGATCACCTTTGACGGCAAGAAGATCGAGGAGTTGGATCGAGATGTCTTTACGGAATCCCTCTCTGTTGTGGATCAGGATATTGTTCTCTTTGATGATACTATTGCGGAGAATATCCGTATGTGGGATGCAACCGTTGAGGATGAGGATCTGGTGGCAGCAGCAAAGGATGCCAGCATCCATGATGATATCATGCGTGACGGCGGATATCAGAGAAAGCTCTTAGAGGGCGGAAGAGACATGTCGGGCGGACAGAGACAGCGTTTGGAGATCGCAAGGGCACTGGCGCAGAATCCTTCGATCTGTATTTTGGACGAGGCAACCTCGGCCCTAGATGCAAAAACAGAATATGAAGTAGTAAAAGCAATCACAGCCAGGGGAATTACCTGTATTGTGGTTGCCCACAGACTTTCTACGATTCGTGATTGTGATGAGATCATCGTTCTGGATCAGGGTAAGATCGTAGAAAGAGGCAAACATGAGGAACTGATCGCTTTAGACGGAGCCTATGCAAGGCTTGTCACAAGCGAGTAGAAGGGAGCAGGATTCATGAAATTTGATGATCGGGTAGAATATCGAAAAAAACGTGAAAAGATGCTCCTGAACGAATCCTTTCAGGGAATCTCCAAGGCGGTAGTACAGCATACCATCGGTGAGGGTCTGTTTGAGGAAAGCGGCCGCAGCATGAAGGATGCGGTCTCCCAGCTTCTGGTTTACTTTGATGTAAAGGAAAGGGAGGTCCCCTCCAAGCTGAAAAGCTTAGAGGAGAGACTGGATTACCTTCTGGCCTCAACCGGTATCTTTTACCGGGAGGTACGTCTGGAGGGAGAATGGTATAAGGATGCGATGGGTGCCATGATCGGAAGCATGAAGGAAGACGGCGCGGTTGTTACCATGCTGCCCGGTCCCTTCGGCGGTTTCGTTTATGTGGATCCCCATACCGGAAGGAAAAAGAGGATCAACAAAAAAGAGGCAGCAAAGCTGGGGGAGGAAGCTTATTGCTTTTATCGTCCTCTGCCGATGCGAAAGCTGACCAGCATCGATATCTGGAAATATATGCAGGCAAGCGTAACGGCCTGGGACATCTTTAGTTTCAGTGTGGCAGCGCTTATCATTACCGGCCTGGGACTTTTTATACCGAAGCTGAATAAGCTTTTGATGGGAGATGTTGTCAGCTACAGCAGCAGAACTCTTTTGGCGGGGGTTATGATCTATATGCTCTGCATTACGATTGGAAGCAGGCTCTTTACTTCCATCAAGCAGCTTCTTTTAACGAGGATCGGAACGAAGCTGTCCAACAATATCACAGCGGCAACGATGATGAGGGTACTGTCCCTGCCAACGGAATTTTTCCAGAATTATTCAACCGGTGAGCTGAACCAGTATCTGGTCTATATGTCTTCCATCTGTGATACCGTTGTAAATTCGATTTTTTCCACAGGACTGACCGGCGTCTTTTCTCTGGTTTATCTGATCCAGGTCTTCTCTTATGCAAAGATCCTGGTACTGCCTTCTATGATCGTAACGGGAGCGACCCTTGCAGTCGGTATGTTGACCGCTTCTGCCCAGATGGCGATCACCGAGGAGCAGATGCGAGTGACAGCCAAGGAAAAGGGTATTGTTTACTCCTTGATCATGGGTATTCAGAAGATTCGTCTGGCGGGTGCGGAAAACAGAGCCTTTGCCAAATGGGCAGAGTGCTATTCCAAAGAAGCGGATCTCCAGTATAATCCGCCGACACAGGTTAAGCTGAATAACGTGATTACAACGGCGATCGGCTTATGCGGTACGATCTTCATTTACTATACGGCGGTGAAGAATCAGGTTTCCGTAGCAGATTATTATGCTTTTAACTCATCCTATGGTTATATTTCTTCCGCCTTTACGGCTCTGGCTTCGGTTGCAACAACCGTCGCAACCATCAAGCCCAGTATTGAATTGGTAAGGCCTTTGATGGAGGCTGTTCCGGAGATGGAAGAGGATCAGGAGACCATAACGGATCTGTCCGGTGAGATCGAGCTTTCTAATGTATCCTTCCGCTATCACAAGGAGGGAGCGATGATCATTGATAATCTGTCTGTGCATATTCCGGCGGGGCAGTATGTAGCTATTGTCGGAAAAACCGGCTGCGGAAAGTCTACCCTGCTGAGATTGCTCTTGGGCTTTGAAAAACCGACAAAGGGAAGTATCTTTTATGACAAGAAGGATACCAGAAGACTGGATATGCGTTCTGTCCGTAAGAAGATCGGAACGGTAATGCAGGACAGTAAACTCTTCCAGGGAAGTATTTATGAGAATATCACCGTGGTGGATCCGACCCTTAGCATGGATCAGGCCTGGGAGGCAGCGGAGACGGCAGGCATTGCCGAGGATATTCGCCGTATGCCGATGGGAATGCATACCGTGATCTCAGCGACGGCCGGTGGTATTTCCGGAGGACAGAGACAGAGACTGACGATCGCAAGAGCGGTTGCACCAAAACCAAAGATCCTTTTCCTGGATGAAGCAACCTCTGCTCTGGATAATATTACCCAGAAGCATGTTTCAGACTCCCTGGATCGGCTGGAATGTACCCGTGTGGTAATCGCCCACAGACTGTCAACGATCCGTCACTGCGACCGTATCCTGGTTCTGGATCAGGGCAAGATCATTGAGGACGGTACCTATGAAGAGCTGATCGAGAAGAAGGGTTTTTTTGCAGAGCTTGTAGAAAGACAGCAGGTATAGAATGACTTTTGAAGAAGAGTTGAGAAGAAGCGGCAGGCTGGTATTCACCAATAAGGGGAGTTCCATGATGCCGCTTCTTCGGCAGGATAAGGATATTATGATCATTACAGCCTGTGAGGCAAAGGAACTGCATGCGCTCGATGCGGTTCTCTTTGTGAGGGAGCAGGGAGGAAAAAAGCAGTATGTCCTGCACAGGATTCTGAAAAGTCATCCGGACGGAAGCTTTTGGATCGTAGGAGATCATTGCTACAGCGGGGAAAGGGTAAAGGGAGAGCAGATCCTGGGTAAGCTGAGCGCTGTCGTAAGAGATGGCAAAAATATATCAGTAGAGGATAAGAAATACCTGCTCTATGTGCATTTGTGGTGTGATTTTTATCCAATACGGTTTTTTATTTTAAGAGCGAAGGCCTTTCTCAGAAGAGGCAGAAATTTTATCAAAAGGCGGATTTTGCATGAAAAATGAGAACTATCAGCTGCATACGCATATATCGGCGTCGCATAAGTGGTTTGATCTGAAGCTGGATGAGGTCTGGCGCTATCGGGATCTGATTCTGCTTTTTACAAAGCGGTCTTTCCAGGTCTCTTATAAGCAGACTATTCTGGGACCCTTATGGCTTTTTATCAATCCCTTTCTGACTTCTATCGTTTATACGATTCTTTTTGGCAAAATTGCAGGTCTGTCAACGGATGGGATTCCTCAGATCCTTTTCTATCTGACAGGAACCACCTCCTGGAGTTTTTTCTCTTCCTGCCTCAGTAAGAATGCAAGTACCTTTACCGGAAATGCAGGTCTTTTCGGGAAGATCTATTTCCCGAGGCTGACGGTGCCTCTTTCCAATGTTTTGTCTGCCATGATCCGTTTTGCCATCTCCATGAGTATGGTGCTTTTGCTTCTCCTTTATTTTTTCTTTCGGGGAGAGGTAAGCCCCCATTGGGCCTTCTTTTGGCTGATTCCCCTTCTTTTGATCTGGCTGGGACTTTTTGGCATGGAATGCGGGATTCTGGTTTCCAGTGTAACGACAAAATATAGGGATTTAAGCGTTCTGGTTTCCTTTGGCTTATCCTTATGGATGTATGGAAGTCCAGTGGTCTATCCCCTCTCTCAACTGCCTGAGGAGGGCTGGATCAGAAAGGTGATCGAGATCAATCCGGTATCCGCTCCTCTGGAAGTGATGCGTTATGTGGTCCTGGGAAAGGGAAAAATCCTGCCGGAGAGCATGGCTTTTTCTCTGGGATTAACCCTGATTCTGGGCTTTTTTGCGATTCTTGTTTTTAACAGGGTAGAGAGAAACTTTATCGATACGGTATAAGGAGGAAGGCAATGAGAAAAGAAAAGGAAGCAAAGCCGGCCATCCTGGTATCCGGATTGAAAAAAGAATACCGGCTCGGTACGATCGGAGGAAGAACCCTGCAGGAGGAACTCCAGTCCTGGTGGGCGAAAAAGCGGGGCAGGGAGGATCCGAATCTGAAGATCGGTATGAAAGCCGAGCTGATCGGAAAGAAATTCATGGCCCTCGACGGGATCGATCTGCAGATTATGCAGGGGGAATCCGTCGGCATCATCGGTGCAAACGGTGCCGGAAAATCCACCCTTTTAAAGATTCTTTCCCGGATTACCGCACCGACAGAGGGAGAGGTCGATATCTACGGACGGATCACTTCCATGCTGGAGGTAGGAACCGGCTTCCACGGAGAGATGACCGGCCGGGAGAATGTCTATATGAATGGGGCAATCCTGGGCATGAGCAGAAGCGAGATCGAGGAAGAGATGGACAGGATCATTGAATTTTCGGAGATCGGAGAATTCATCGATACCCCGGTAAAAAGATATTCCTCCGGTATGTTTGTAAAGCTGGCCTTCTCCGTTGCGGCTCATCTGCGCAGTGAGATCATGATCATGGATGAGGTGCTGGCTGTGGGAGATATGGCCTTCCAGCATAAGTGCCTGGACAAGATGAGGGAGGCGGCAGAGCAGGAGGGAAGAACGGTCCTCTATGTGAGCCACAATATGAACACCATTCGCCGCCTTTGCAAGAGATGCATTGTCCTGGAAAAGGGAAAGATCATCTATGACGGAGAGGTGGAGCATGCCATTGCTCTCTATATGGACAGGTCTCTGGGTAAGGATCAGGTGGATATCGATCTGGAAAAAGTACCCCATGCCAGAAGCAGGGAGGAGTCACCTCTTTGGATGGAGCATTTGCGGCTGCCGGATAAGGTGACTGCCATGTATGAGAGCGGGGAAAAGCTGGAGCTGGAGCTGCGCCTAAGACAAAGGAAAAGGGTAGAGAAGGCCAGGCTTCGCCTTACTTTGAGAACCGATGCGGATGCCGGCCTGGGTACAGGCTGGTCAGAGGATTTCTACCTTAGCGAAGCGGAAGAGCAGAGCTTTCGTTTTTCTATGGACCTGGACATGATCGCAAAGGGAATCTTCTATGTGAGCATTGGCGTCTATGACCGGGATGAGCTTGGCAGAGCCCTTATTTTGGATCATATTACAAGGGCTTTTAAGATCGAGATCAGCGGAAGTCCTATATGGTATACCAATACCTACGGCAATATTATTTTCCCAAAAATCGAATGGGAACTCCCGGAAGAAGAATGAAAATCTAAAAAATCCGGTTGACAGAGAAGAAAAATGAGTCTATAAGTGTATTAGTACGAGTGATACACTTATAGACTCGTTTGTTTTTGTGTAGGATTCGCTGCGCAATCTAGAATTCTAATTACGTAAAAAGCAGGGAAAGATGCAGGGAAACTTTAGATAAAGGAGAGGAGAGTATGATCCAGTTAAACTACCGTGATTCCAAACCGATATATGAGCAGATCAAGGATGGCTTGCGCCGTTTGGTAGTGACGGGAGTGATCAGAAAGGACGAGAAGCTGCCCAGTGTAAGAGAGCTTGCGGCACAGCTTTCGATTAACCCCAATACGATTCAAAAGGCCTATCGGGAACTGGAGCGGGAAGGCTATATCTATACCATTGCGGGTCGGGGAAGCTTTGCGGCAGAAAAAAATGAGGTAAGTAGCGGAAGGAATGAAGAACTGATGGAAAAATTCGAAGAGATCGTAAAGGAACTCCTTTACCTGTCAGGAGATAAGGAAAAGCTGATCGCCTGTATTGAAAGATTGGCAGAAGGAGGAGCAGATCATGATAAAAACAAATAATCTGACCAAACGCTTCGGAAGCTTTTTGGCTCTGGATGGTCTTACACTGCATGTTCCAAAGGGATCGATCTATGGTCTGGTCGGTCCGAACGGAGCAGGTAAGTCAACCATGATCCGGCATCTGGCCGGCATCTACAGGCAGGATGAGGGAGAAGTTCTGATTGATGGGCAGCAGGTCTATGAAAATGAAGAGCTAAAGAAAAGATTCACCCTGATCCCGGATGATGTCTTTTATTTCACCCAGGCAAGGACAATCGACATGATGCATTTTTACCGGGGCCTGTATCCGAACTTTGACGAAGCTTTATTCCGGAAGATGATGGATTGCTTTCCGGCAATCGATCCGAAAAAGCCCCTGCGGAGCCTGTCAAAGGGAATGCAGAAGCAGGTTATCTTCGTCCTGTCGATCTGTGCCAGACCGGAGCTGATGATATTAGATGAGCCGGTGGATGGACTGGATCCGGTGATGAGAAGGCAGATCTGGAGCTTTGTTCTTTCGGACGTGGCGGAGCATGGGCTTACCGTTCTGGTATCCTCTCATAATCTGAGGGAGCTGGAAGATGTATGTGATCATGTCGGCATCATGAATCAGGGCAGGCTTCTTTTGGAGAAGAGCCTGGATGAATTGCAGAGCTCGGTTGTAAAGGTACAGCTGGCTTTTGAGGATGACATGCCCCCTCTCCCACCCTATATTGATGTCCTCAAGCAGATATCGACAGGAAGGGTTCATACCTTGATCGTAAGGGGAGAGGCTGAGATGGTGAAAAGCGTACTCGGCAGCATGAAGCCCCTGATCATGGATGTTCTGCCGCTTACGCTGGAAGAAATCTTTATTTACGAATTAGGAGATGAGAACTATGCAGTCAAAGACATCATTTTTTAATAAGATTCTTTTTAAGAAGAATCTGAGCCGGAGCTGGCCGCTTGGATTGCTTTGGTTTTTGATTTTGTTTTATGAGACTTCCCTGAAAATGATTCTGTCTATGCTTGACGGAACGCCGGAGTCCCTGGCCGCTTACGGAAGTGATTATGTACTGGCCAATACCTTATCCATGCAGAATGGCCTGGTCCTCTTTGCTCTGTTTGTCGCGATCATAGGCGCCATGCTGATCTTTTCTTATCTGTATCAAAAGCGGGATGCCTATATGATGCATGCCTTTCCCCTGAGCAGAAAAAGCCTGTATTTTACCGGGCTTTGTGCCCTGCAGCTGGTGCTGCTTTTGCCGATCCTCCTGAATACTGCCTGCCTTCTGCTCCTTGCCTTAGCGTCGGGAGCAGGCCAGCTGCAGCTGATCTTTTTTGCAGCTTGGGTTCAGCTGGGGGCCTGCCTGATTTTTGCCGGCATTGCCATGTTTACCCTGATGGTTTCCGGCCAGGGAATTACGACCCTTGTTTTTTATTTTATTTTCAATGGCATGTTTTTGCTGATGGAATATATCATCCGGATTTTTGTCAGTGTGCTGATGTTCGGTCTGAATAATTTTTCGGATGGCTGCAGCCTGAAGGTACTCACACCTCTGCTTAAAATCAGCGACAGCTGCTATATTTCAGTAAATGTCGACTGGTCGGAACAGGGAGATAGGATCCTTTCCTTTACAACGGAGATGCTGGGAGGAAGGCTGATCAGCCTCTATATCCTGGTCGGAATCCTTCTGATGGGAGTAAGCTATATCCTTTATAGTCGGAAAAAGCTGGAGAGTGTGCATGAGTTTATCACCATTCCCTTATTGAAATGGATCTTTCAGGTTGCTGTCTCCTTATTCCTCTCTCTTTTTATGGCAATCTTTACCCTTGTGATTCTGCAGGGGGTACTGCCTTACAGCTATGCGGGCTATTTTACACTGGCAATGATCCTCAGTCTTCTTTACGGAGCGATCATTTTCTATGTTATTCAAATGCTGGCGGGAAGAAGCACCCGTGTATTTGATAAGAAGACGGCCTGCCATTGCGCGATCTACAGTCTTGCGGTTTTGGCCTTCCTTCTGACCTTCCGTTTCGACCTTTGGCATCTGGAAAGCTATGTGCCGGATGCGTCCCGGATCGAATGGGCCGGCTTTGAGAGTGACAGTATTCAGGTCTATACGGATGAGGAAAATATAGAAAAGATCTTAGAACTGCAAAAAGGGATTATTGCCGATAAGAAGGAAATGCGGGATATGGCCTATTCGCAGGAAGCAACAAAGTCCATTGCGATTCGTTATAAGCTGAAGAGCGGAAAACTGATCTATCGTTACTATGTCTTTGAGGAAAGCAGTGCAGATAAATCCTCCCGCTACAAGGAGCTGCAGGAAGAATTTCTCGCCCTTGCCAATGATCCGGAGAATATCAAGGAACATGTCATAGGAAATATCTGGAATAACTGCGAAGTGATCGGTCTGGATCTGGAAAGAATTGATAATGATGAGGACAGCGAAACAAAGGCTGCAGATTTAAATGGTCTTGACAGCGAAGAAAAAAAGGCTGCTTATCAGGCAATCTATGAGGCTGTGCTGAAGGACATCGATGAGGGTACCATGATGCAGGAGTCCTTCGACACAGAAGAAAATAGCGGAAGTAACTGTCAGCTTCATTTAGTATTAAATAATGAGGAGATCAGCTATCAGACTGACACCGATAAATATTATGACTATGGCCTGGACGATACGCAGCATACCGTGGATCTTTATATCACTCTGAAGGAGAATCAGAAGAATACGATGAAGCT
This sequence comes from Prevotella sp. CAG:279, assembly GCA_963637505.1. Lineage (GTDB taxonomy): Bacteria > Bacillota > Clostridia > Lachnospirales > Lachnospiraceae > RUG14243. Next base: position 14,015 of record CAVHNP010000006.1, on the reverse strand, counting down.
GCTGCAAGAATATGGTCTTATCGATTCAACGGCGTTAGATTAAAAAAATAAGGCGGAGGGTGCTTGACAGAGAGAAAAAAGGGCTATATCATTTAAATAAATTAAGAATGAGCAAGGAAACAAGGGCGTTTTGCATTTTGCAAAACGCCCTTTTGTGATTTGCTCGGACAGGGGAGTGATAAATGTGATGGAAATGAAAGAGTTAGAGCTTTTACAGGATACCAATAAGGTGAATGAGCTTCTGGCACGCTATGGCGTGAAATTCGGCATATATAAAAATAATGTCTTTAAGGAACAGCTTTTCCCTTTTGATGCGATTCCGAGGATCATTGAAGCAGAGGAGTTTGCTTATCTGGAGAAGGGCTTAAAGCAGAGGGTTCAGGCTCTGAATCTTTTTTTAAAGGATATCTATGGAAAGAAGTCTATTTTAAAAGATAAGGTGATTCCGGAGGATTTCATTTTTTCCTCCAGCGGCTATATGGCAGAGTGTGAAGGAGCGCTTCCGCCAAAGGGGATCTATTCTCACATCTCCGGCATCGATCTGGTAAAAGGAAAGAATGATACCTGGTATATTCTGGAGGACAATCTTCGGGTGCCCTCCGGTGCCTCCTATCCCATGATCGCCAGAGAGATCTGCAGGAGATGTTCGCCCAATACCTTCCACGATACCCATCTGGAGGATAATCGAAATTATGCAGATCTCTTAAAACATACCATGGACTATGTGAATACCGGCGGTCTGAATGTCATCCTGACCCCGGGACGTTATAATGCCGCCTATTTTGAACATTCCTATCTGGCAGAGAAAACGGGAGCGAAGCTGGTAAACGGTTCGGAGCTGATGGTGGAAAATGACCGTCTCTACTATATGACTGCCTCCGGCGAAAAGGAGCCGGTTGGTGCGGTATACAGAAGAATTTCAGATGAATATCTGGATCCCATGAACTTTAATCCTGAATCTCTGATCGGTATCCCGCATATCTATGATGTCTTCCGAAAAGGAAATGTTGCCCTCATAAACGCACCGGGCAATGGCATTGCCGATGATAAGGGCATCTATTATTTTGTGCCTAGAATGATCTCCTATTATCTGGGAGAAGAAGCCATCCTTTCAAATGCGCCGACCTATCTTCCCTTCTATCCGGAGGATATGGCCTATGTGCTGGATCATTTTGATGATCTGGTTCTGAAGGATGTGGCAGAAGCCGGCGGCTATGGTGTCCGTTTCGGAAATTCTCTTTCGAAGGAGGAGAAGGAAGCCTTTATCGCGCTTTTGAAGAAAGAGCCGAGACGCTTCATTGCCCAGGAGGTCATCGATTTCCAGGATATCGATATCATCGAAGAGGGAGAGCGGGTGCCGAGAAAGGCAGATCTTCGTGCCTTTGTGCTGACAGCCGAGGAGCCGACGGTCTGGAAGAGCGGTCTGACCAGATTTTCCAGAAATCCGGATTCCTTTATTGTGAATTCATCTCAGGGAGGAGGATTTAAAGATACATGGATATTATCTCATTAGAACAGGCAAACTGCCTGTATTGGTTAGGAAGATATACAGAGCGTGTTTATACCACGATTCGCATTTACTTTAAGCGTTATGACCGGATGATCGATGAAAGCAGTGACAGCTATGCCCAGTTTTGCAAGATGATCGATATTCCGAATGTATATGAATCAAGAGAGGATTTTCTGAAACGATACCCCTTTGATACGGAAAATCCGGATTCCATCATTAGTAATCTCTACCGGGCCTACGATAATGCAATCGTATTAAGGGAGCAGATCACCTCGGAAGCCCTGTCCTATATTCAGCTGGCGGTATATGAACTGAAAAAGGGAGCGGTCAGCAAGGCGCCTTTGATCGAGCTGCAGCAGGTGCTGGATTATCTTCTGGCCTTCTGGGGAACCATCGATGACAGGATCGATTCGGAGCATATCCGAAATATCATCAAGGCCGGAAAAAGGATCGAGAGGGTGGATCTCTATGCCAGACTGGGCCTGCCGGCCGGAGAAATCCTAAGAGAGGTACATCGTCTTAAGCCAAGGGTAGAGCGGAGCGGTCTGCCCTATGAGAAGGAAAAACTGGAAAAACTGGAAGCTCTTGTATTGGAGAAGGAGATTGATTATTATAAAATTGTTTTCCTTGTGGAAAGCATTTTATCGTAGTTCATAAGTCGAAAAAGACAAGGGGGAATATGGTGGAAATACTGCATTTTGAGTATAAGATGGAAATTCAGTATGCCAGCCCGGTTCATCTCTGTCATTTCACAATCAAGTGTATTCCGAAAAATGATGAGCGGCAGGAGCTGCTTGACAGCGAGATTTCATTAGAACCGGACTGCGGTTATTCTTTTGGGGAGGATGCCTGGAAGAACAGCTTCCTTTATGGTCGCGTAGAAGGAGCGCATGACCGCTTTTTCTTTCATATCAGCGGAGATGTCCGCAACAGGGAAACAGAGTACGAGGAAAAGGCCAGACCGGAAAGAGTCGGTATGTATCGCTTCCCATCGGGAAAATGCATACCGGGCGGAAGCCTTTTGGCGTACTATGCTTCCTTTTCGCCTTTTTTAGAGAAGCTGGAAAATGAAAAGGAAAAGTGTACCTATATCATGCAGAGGCTCTATGATGATTTTTCCTATGTTCCCTCTGCAACCGGGATGGATACCAATGCGGAAGAGGCTTGGAAACTGGGCAAGGGAGTCTGCCAGGACTATGCCCATATCTATATCAGTCTTCTGCGCCAGGCAGGAATTCCGGCCCGCTATGTCTGCGGCCTGATCGAGGGGGAAGGGGCAAGTCATGCCTGGGCAGAGGCCCTGCTGGGAGATAAGTGGTATCCCTTTGATCCGACCCATAACAGGCCGGTAAGAAAGGGCTATATTAAGCTCGGAGACGGAAGAGATGCCCTGGACTGTGCAATCAACCGGGGAATTATGTTTGGAGGGGGAAGTCAGCAGCAGAGAATTTCGGTTCTTGTTGAGGAAAGGAAATAAGCAAAAAGATGGTAGAAGAGATTGTCTCTGTAGGACTTCCTATAGATGAGACTTTAAGAATAAAGAAAAACCGCCTTCTTCCCCAAAATCCGACCGAGGGAATGAAGCGGATCAGTATTGTAACCGGCATCCATGGAGATGAGCTGGAGGGACAGTATGTCTGCTTTGAGCTGCAGCGAAGAATACTGCAGGAAAAGGACTGTCTGCAGGGCATCGTGGATGTGTATCCGGCGATGAATCCTCTGGGAATTGATTCCATTACCAGAGGAATTCCGGCCTTTGATCTGGATATGAACCGGCTTTTTCCCGGCAATATAGACGGCAATATGACCGAGTATCTGGCAGCCGGCATCATAGAAGATGTGGCCGGCTCGGACTGTGTTCTGGATATTCATGCCAGCAATCTCTACCTGACGGAAATCCCCCAGATCCGGATCAATGAGTTGCATGAAGACTGGCTTCTTCCTTTAGCGGAAAAAGCCAATGTGGATTTTATCTGGGTACATGGAGCAAGTACGGTTCTGGAGTCGACCTTTGCTTATAGCTTAAACAGCATCGGAACCCCGACGCTTGTAGTTGAGATGGGCGTTGGTATGCGCATTACGAAGGCCTATGGAGACCAACTGGTAGACGGTATCTTCAGTCTGATGAAAAGTCTGGGCATCTGGACGGGAGAAACGAAAGAAGTCAGAAAGGCGATCGTTTCAAGAGATCCGGCGGATGTCAGCTATCTGAATGCCTCGGTCGGAGGTCTTTTCCTACCGGTGGTAAAGCACTGGAAAGAATTGAAAAAGGGAGAACTGGTCGGCAGGATCGTGGATCCCTTAAAGGGTGAGGTGTTGGATGAAGTCCTGGCGCCGGTAGACGGCATTTTATTTACCATTCGGGAATATCCGATCGTAGATGAAGGCTCCCTGATGGGAAGGCTCTTGAGAAAGGAGGCTTATCAGAATGCGTAAGGTAATCCTTTATGAGATCAAGGGACTCTACCGGGATAATTTCCGGGTGACCGGTTTCGAGTTTGGAGAAGGAAAGAAATCCCTCTGCATTGTCGGCAGTATGAGAGGTAATGAGGTACAGCAGATTTTCTGCTGTTCCCAGCTTGTGAAAAAATGCAAGCAGTTAGAAGAGGAAGGAAGGATTCTTCCGGATCATAAGATCCTGATCATTCCTTCGGTCAATCCTTATTCCATGAATATTCAGAAGCGGTTCTGGCCAACGGACAATACCGACATTAACCGAATGTTTCCGGGCTATGATCTGGGAGAAACCACCCAAAGAATCGCAGACGGTGTCTTTAAGGAAATAGCCCTTTATGAGTATGGCATTCAGTTCACTTCCTTCTATATGCCCGGCAATTTCATGCCCCATGTAAGGGTGATGGATGAGGGCTATACCCGGATAGAAGAAGGAAAGGATTTTGGCCTTCCCTATGTGGTAAAACGTTTGGTCAGACCCTATGATACGGCAACTTTGAATTATAACTGGCAGGTATGGGACACCCAGGCCTATTCCCTCTATACCACAAGAACGAGTTCGATCGATCCCCGCGGCGCAGGCCAGGCAGTTCTTGCGGTAATGAATTTTATGGCGGCAAGGGGAATCATAAAATACAGAGATCCCCATAAGAATGAAAGCAGGATCATCTGCGATACAGAGCTGGTTTCTGTCAGAACGGCAAAATCCGGCATCTTTGAAGCGTTGGCGGAGGCAGGAGAAGAGGTTGCCATGGGGCAGCCCTTAGCGGAGATCATACATCCCTATGACGGGGAAATCATGGAAACCCTTTATGCGCCGATGGATGGTAAGGTTTTCTTTATCCATAATGAGCCCCTGACCTATGCCAATACGGCGGTGATTAAGCTGATTTAGTAAATAACCGCCTTCAGCCCTTGAAAATATTGGGCTGGAGGCGGTTCAATCTTTTTCAAAACAACTTTGAGGGTAGACAAAACGTGTTGATGAAAACCGAGCAAAAAGCCGAGAATGTTTCTGCCGGATCTAAAACACGCTCTCGCTCGAGGGAAGCTCCTAGCAGTGCTAAGCTCGAGACACATGTACCATGTGCCTCTTGCTAAGCACTGAGGGCTTCCCAACGGTTTTTGATCCTAGGCAGAACATCTCGGTTTTTTGTCTGAGGCCAGCCATCAACACGTTTTGTCCTATAAGCCGAAAAGCACGGCACGGCATAATTCCCAGAGATAAAATTGCTGTGGGAGCACTTTCAATTTCTTTTCCGACTATTCACACCGGGGAAAAAGTATGATATAGTATTCATACTAAAAGAATAGGAGAACTCGGAAATGGCAAAAAAGAATAATAGATTTCAAGGATATGATATTTCAACTCAGGCAGTTCACACAGGAACGGATTATGATCCGGGAACGGGAGCGATTAGGCGGCCCCTCCATATGGCAAACAGCTTTAAGCTGCCGGATGATCTCTCTCAGGTGAATTATTCCTCGACAGATCTGCTCATGTATTCCAGAAACGGAAATCCGAACCAGCATTGGCTGGAGGAGAAGATCGCGGCTTTGCATGAAGCGGATGATGCAATTGTTCTGGCCAGTGGCGTCGGTGCTTTGCACGCTCTCTTTTGGACCCTTTTAAGTTCGGGAGACAGGGTGGTTTATCCGAATGTCAGCTATATGGCGGTTTATCGTATGTTTCATGAACTTTTCAATCAGAAATTTGGCGTGGAAACCGTGATGGTGGATATGACAGACCTGGAGGCAGTGAAAAAGGCAATCACCCCGGGAACCAGACTGGTGCATGTGGAGACACCGGACAATCCGACAAACGGCGTCAGCAATATCGAGGAAATTGCAAAGATCGCCCATGAAAATGGAGCCCTTCTCTCGGTTGATAATACCTTTGCTTCCCCGATGAATCAAAGCCCCTTGGAGCTTGGAGCAGACTTTGTGGTTGAGTCTCTGACAAAATTCATCAACGGTCACGGAGATGCCCAGGGAGGTGCGATCATTTCTAATGATCTGGAGACAATGGATCGAATTCGTTATGAGGCTCAGGTGAATGTCGGAGCGGTTATCAGTCCCTTTAATGCCTGGCAGATTTTCCGTGGATCGGTAACCTATCCTCTTCGTATGCAGAGGGTAAATGAATCCAGCCAAAAGATCGCAGAATGGTTAGAGCAAAGGGAACATGTGACCTTTGTTTCTTATCCGGGTCTGAAATCCAATCCGGGCTATGAGTTGGCAAAAAAACAGATGAAAGGCGGCTATGGCGGAGTAATCTCTTTTGGTCTGGCGACAGATGATAAGACAGTAGAAGCCTTCTGTGCAGCCCTTAAGGTGGTAAGTTTTGCCGTATCTCTTGGACATGACGAAAGCCTGATCTTCCCCCAGCCGAGCTATGATGAAAGAATTAATCTCTATCCGGAGAAATTCAGAAAGGGCTTTATCCGCTTCAGTATCGGCTTAGAAGATCCGGAGGATATCATCCGCGATCTCGATCAGGCCCTGAAAAAGGTTGGACTTTAAATATCGTGCCGCTTTAGCGGCGCGATGCACGGCGCCGCATCGTGCGAAGCACGATCTGTCATGCGGCGCATGTCCCGTAACTATCGTGCCGCTTTAGCGGCGCGATGCGGTTTTTTCCTTCTTGAAGGTGAGGATCGCGACCATTTCAATCGCACCAAGGATCAGGAGAAAGCCCAGAATGTCCGGAGCTGTGAATTTGGTTCCGAAAACCAGGTAAGTTAAGATGGCACTGGAAATGGGTTCGACAGTAACAAAGAGACTGGCTTTTACACTACCCAGAATACCGATACCGATTCCATAGATTACGAAGGGAATCAGGGAACCGAAGATGGCGACTCCCATAGAAGCGGCAAAAATGGAAAGTGACATAGGCGGAAAGGAGGTCGTCCCTGTGATCAGGATCAGTACGAAGGAACCGAGCAGAGAAGACCATCCGATCACCGTGATCAGACCATAGTCCGCATAGAGCTTTTCCGGAAAAAGGCAGTAAACACAGAAACAGATTGCAGAAAGAAGACCCCAGAAAAGAGCCTCCTTAGAAACAGCCAGGGAATGAAAGCTGCCATGCGTTGCGATCAGAAAAATACCGATAAAGGCGCAGATAACAGCAGCTGCTTCATAGGTCTTTGGTTTCTTCTTCATCACAAAGGCAGAATAAAGCAAAAGCATAATGATGTAGGTGAATTGAATGACGGTTCCTGTTGCCGCATTGGAATATTCGATGGCCTCGAAGTAAGTGAGCTGGACGCCCATCAAGCCAGCGATGGCAAAGAAAAGCAGAGGAAGGCTACTCTTTCGGCTTTTCCAGATCTCAAGAGGATGAGACTTCTTACGCAGAAAAGAAATCAGAAGAAGAACCAGTCCGGAGATAAACTGCCTTAGAATGGAAATATGAGTGGCGGTCAGTTCGGAGGAAGAGAAGACGTATTGTCCCAGAACACCGCTGACGCCCCAGAGAATACCGCAGGTAAGTACAATTAAAATGCCGAATTTTTGTGATTGGAAGAAGGTACTTTGTTTCATGGTAGATTCCTTTGAATCATGCAGGCAAAGCCAAACGACAGTGCCTACGGGATTAAGTGCTACATAAAGAAGCGGCTCCTTAAGAAAAGCGAAGCCTGCTGCTACAAATGGTTGATTTAAGTGAAAAAGAGGATCCGGCTTTTGCCGGATCCTCTTTGATCATCATTCAAATGAGAGCTTATCTCAAATATTTGCTGTTTACATATCCGCTGATGTCCAGTTTAGGAGAGTAAACATACCAGTAGGTACCGCTTGCATTCTGTACGGTAACGGTTTCGCCGTTATAGAGTCTGCCAAGTTCGTTGCTAGCAGAATATTTTGCGGATGATCTGATCGCCAGGTAATTCTTTGTGCCGCTAACTGTATAGCTATTGCCATTATTGCTTGTTCCGGAAGAAGCACCCTGGGTCAGGTATTTTTTGTTTACATATCCGCTCTTGTCCAGCTTGGGAGAGTAAACATACCAGTAGCTGCCGCTTGCATTCTGTACGGTAACGGTCTCACCGTTATAGAGCTTGCCGATCTCGTTGCTTGCGGAATAAGATGCGGCATTTCTTAAAGCAAGATAATGTTTAGTGCCACTGACCGTATAGCTGCTTCCGGATGAAGCGGAAGTATTAGAGGCAGCAGATGTGCCGGCTACCAGATATTTTTTATTTACATATCCGCTCTTATTCAGCTTGGAGGAATAAACATACCAGTAGCTGGAGTTGCCTGTTTTGGATACGGTAACGGTATCGCCATTGTAAAGCTTGCCGATCTCATTGCTTGCGCTGTATCTTGCAGCAGAACGAAGTGCAAGATAATGCTTTGTGCCACTAACGGTATAAGTGCTTGCAGCCTGAACAGGTTCTACCTTGCATACAGCAAAAGTACTTGCCAATAAAGCAAGAAGAAGCAGCAAAACAAGGCTTTTTTTCATAGATACTTGTCTTTCTTTCATACAGTCCTCCTTTATATATCGTGCCGCTTTAGCGGTGCGATGCACGGCGCCGCATCGTGCGAAGCACGATCTATCATGCGGTGCGTGTCCTTAATAAAATATCGTGCCGCGAAGCGGTGCGATGCACAGCGGCTCCAAGCGTTCGAAGAACGCTTATATCATGAGCTGCATGTCCCGTAAATATCGTGCCGCTTTAGCGGTGCGATATTTCTTTTCTCCATTATATAGAATGGTGGGAGGATTAGCAAGAAAGACAGGAAGTCAGGGAAAGATTATTTATCCAGCCCCTGAACGAATTCGTTTACCTTCAGCTGATCAAAAGGATCGGAACAGTGTACTTCCCAGTTTGTTTCGGAATCACTCAGCAATTTGTCGATTGCGATGAATTTGGAGAAGTTAGATCTCATATTAAAGAAATCGTTTCTGTCCGGAGAAACAAGATATACATTTCCTACACATCTTCCAACCAGTTCCTTGAATGCTTCAACCTGTGCTGTTGTTTTTAATTTCATAATAAAAACTCCTTTCTCATTTTAAATATGTGCAAATCTGATAAACGAATTTGTTTACTTTGTACAATTATCATTATAGCAACTTCTCTGGAAAATGCGAATGCCGGAATTAAGTACTACTATAACCAATTATGTATAATATATCGTATCGCAGTAGCACTTCGCTGTACTGTTACACATCGTGTGAAACATTGGCTATTAGAGAAATTATGTAACAAAAAGGGATGGGAATGATTCTGCCGGATCTAAAACACGGTCTTTTTTCGATCCTCGTACTGCATATCATTACACTTTGCAGTACAGCGTTATGAAAAAAGGACGAGAAACGATCCGACAGAATCATTTCTCGTCCTATTTATGCTTGCAATCAATACTTTTTAGCTAATTATTAATACTTAATACTTCACATCCTCATCAAAGACCGGTGCCATCGGCAGATCCCAGCCATGATGATCGGTATGCAGAAGATGATGGGAAAGTTCTCCGCAGGGGCTGCCGAGGTATTCGTCATACATCTGCTTTACATCCGGGTTCTCATGTGAAAAACGAAGCTTGTTGGCACTGTCGTAATTGTAGAGAACCTGACCACGCTCAGCAGCTTTTTCTTCATTGAAGTGGATCGGCTGTCCGCCGCCGCCAACGCAGCCGCCCGGGCAGGCCATAACTTCTACAAACTGATAGTCTACTTCACCGCGGCGGATCGCACGAATGAGACGGCGGGTATTGCCCAGTCCGTTTACGACTGCGGCACGAACCTTATTGCCGGCTACATTGTATTCTGCCTCGATCCAGGGCTGATCACTGCCGAGGGCTCTGACAGCCTTAAAGGTCTCATCTGCGCTTGGGTTTTCCCCTGTCAGCACATAGTAGCAGGTACGAAGGGCTGCTTCCATAACACCGCCTGTTGTTCCGAAGATAACAGCAGCGCCGGTTCCGGTTCCAAGAGGAGAGTCAAACTCTTCTTCTTCGAGTGCAGTTACATCGATCTGGTCTGCTGTGATCATACGGCAGAATTCGCGGGTTGTCAGGGAGTAGTCGACATCCTTGCAGCCTTCTGCAGCATCGTTGATGTTCGGAATATCTAGCTCTGCCTTCTTAGCAGTACAGGGCATGATGGATACGCAGACAATATTCTCCGGATCTACGCCGATCTTCTTTGCAAAGTAGCTCTTTGTTACAGCACCAAACATCTGCTGGGGAGACTTTGCGGTAGAAAGCTGATCGATCATATCCGGATACTGGCTCTTCAGGAAACGAACCCAGCCCGGACAGCAGGAAGTGAACATGGGCCATTTGTGATCGCCGGCATTCTGTAGGCGGCCTAAAAACTCGGTTCCCTCTTCCATGATGGTCAGATCGGCGGAGAAATTGGTATCAAATACATAATCAAAACCGATGCGGCGAAGGGCAGCTGCCATACGCTTTTCGGTTGCGATTTCAGGACTCAGTCCAAAGCTTTCGCCCCAGGCAGCACGAACAGCCGGTGCAACCTGTACGACAACAACCTTGTCCGGATCACTCAGAACGCCGTTCACGCCGGTAATGGCCTTGATGTCGTCTCTGGTATGAAGGGCATTGGTAGGACAATGGGTAATACACTGTCCGCAGAATGCACAGTCGGCCTGATTCATTTTACGGTGACGGGATACATTGACGCTGGTATGTCCGCCTGTGCCGACCATATCCCAGATGTTCAGGGACTGGATCTTCTCGCAGACAGAGACACAGCGGTAGCATTTAATACATTTGCTTTCGTCACGAATAACGGGAAGGCTGGTATCCCAGTTGTCTTCCGGATATTCATGCTGGTAATTCATGGTATCGCCGATCGGAAGGGTAGCAGCAATCTTCTGGAGTTCGCAGCTTCCGGTACGTTCACAGGTCGGGCAGTTGATACGGTGCTGGCTCAGCAAAAGCTCGATATTGGTGCGGCGTGCCTCGCGAACACGGGGAGTATTGGTATGTACGACCATTCCCTCTTCACAAACATTGTTGCAGGCAGTAACCAGACGGGAGATGCCTTCTACTTCAACCAGACAGACACGACAGGCACCGATTTCGTTGATTTCCTTCATGAAGCAAAGAGTAGGAACGGGCATACCGATGATACGGGTTGCTTCCAGAATGGAGGTTCCATCCTCTACCGGAAGTGAAATACCGTTGATTGTAAGGTTTACCATTCTGTTGTCCTCCCTCCTTTGAAGCTGCCGCAGCCGAAGTGGTCGCAGCGCATGCAGCGTCCGGCCTCCTGGCAGGATTCTTTTTCAGTCATGATCAGTTCCATCAGATTGAAATCTTTGATTCGTTCAGCAGGTTCACGTTCAGACATATTGATTCGTCCGCAATAGCTCTTGTCGTCGAGAGAAGGATTCGGAATCTCTACGTCGGAAGTGATGACATGGTTATAACCGAGATAGTAGTCAATATTAGCTGCGGCAACCTTTCCGGCTGCGATGGCACGGATGGCAGTCTTCGGACCGGTTACGCAGTCACCGCCGGCAAATACACCAGGGGCATTTTCAACAGCTGTCCAGTTTTCGGCCTTGATGACACCGCGAACGATCGGAATGCCGGCAGCTTCGAGGGTATTGTATTCAATGCCCTGACCGACAGCGACAATAACATAGTCGCATTCGATTCTCTTGTCTTCTAAGCCGGAGTCGGTCGGATTCATACGACCGCTCTTGATCTTACCGGGCATCTTGGGAGTTGCCCAAAGAGCAGATACTTTGCCTTCTTCATCTGTTTCGATACGCAGAGGAGCATGAAGATCCATCATTACGGCACCTTCTGCGATCGCACCCTCAACCTCTTCGCTAAGAGCGGTCATATCTTCCTGACGACGGCGGTATACGATGGAAACACGATCTGCGCCGCAGCGGATAGCAGAACGGGTACAGTCCATAGCAACGTTTCCGCCACCGATGATGCAAACCTTTTTGCCGGAAAGATCCGGAATGATGGCATCGCCGATATTGCCAAGGAATTCTACGGCAGAGAGAACATTCTTTGCATCCTCGCCTTCAATGCCAACCTTCTTATCGGTATGGGCACCGATTGCAATATAAACGGCATCATAGTCAGCACGCAGTTTTTCCATGGTGTATTCACCTTCGCCGACTTTGGTATTCAGTTTTACTTCTACGCCGGTAGAGAGAATGCAGTCGATATCCTGCTGCAGACGCTCGCGGGGCAGTCTGTAAGAAGGAATACCGTAAACCAGCATACCGCCAAGGCGTTTATGCTTTTCAAAAACGGTACACTGATGTCCCATAAGCTGCAGGTAGTAAGCGGCAGAAAGACCGGAGGGGCCACCACCGATGATAGCAATCTTCTTGCCGGTGGATTCGGAACAGGCCGGAGCCGGTACGATGCCGGCACGGTCTACAGCGGTACGCTTGAGGCCACGGATATTAACCGGTGCATCTAAAAGGGTACGACGGCAGCGGGTCTCGCAGGGATGCTCGCATACCAGGGCACAGGCCATGGGGAAAGGATTGTCCTTGCGGATGAGTCTGACTGCATCTGCATAACGTTTTTCTCCGACAAGGGAGATGTATCCCGGGATATCAACTCCTGCCGGGCAGTTTGCCACACAGGGGATACTCTGGGGAATGGAAGCACCGCAGTGATGATCTACGATATGAGAAATATAATCCTCACGGAAGCCATCAAGTCCTTTCAGGACCATGCCTGCGGCTTCAATGCCAATCGCACAATCTGCGGATTCAAAAATGGATTTTGCTAAATTTTCAATCTTGTCCAGGGTTTCCATACTGGCGCGATGTTTCATGACATCCTCCAGTAAATTTCCAAGCTGGGACAGTCCGACACGACAGGGCACACATTTGCCACAGGTCTGTGCATGACACATTTTCAAAAATGCCCATGACAGGTCTACCGGACAGATGCCGGGAGGAGATGCGACAATACGGCGCTCCATATCCTTGTAAATACCTTCTACCACGGTTTCGGCGCGGCTTTCAGTGATAAGGGATAGTCTGCTCAAAATGATACCTTCCTTTCAGTTTTCTTATGTCTACATAAACAAAACCTAACCATTAAAATAGGTCAAGTAGCAATATTGTACCATTAGAAGCTGGAAAAACAAAGGAAAAATCAGAAAAAAGACTGTTAAAGTATTGACAGGACAGATAAGTTGTGCTAGTCCAACTAGATTTTATACCTGATAGAGGATGAAATGATTTTTTCGAAAATCAAGCAATCCTTCGGTTTTCATCTTGCCAAGCTCCTTAGAAAGGGCACTTCGGTCAAGATTCAGATAGTCGGCCAGCTCCTGCCGGTCAAAGGGAATGTCAAATTCAGAGCTGCCCTTTTGAATGGCACAGTTTGAAAGATACATGAGAAGGCGGGAGCGGATCTTTTTCGGCGCAGTACAGAAAATCCGGTTAGAGAGATTCAGGTTTTTCTGTGTGGAGAGACGAAGCAGGTTTCGGATCAGCTTGGGCTGCCAGCTTTCAGAAGCGTATCCGGGAGAGAGAAGGAGAGCTGCCTTGAGAAGGAGAATATCGCTTTCTTCGCTTGCAATGGCATCAACCATGAGAGGCTGACCGCTTATGGCATAGGTTTCGGCAAAGGCAGAACCCGTAGGAACAGAAGAAAGAATGCTCCGATTCCCCCAGAGATCGATATTTTCGATGGTGATCTGTCCCCGGAGAACGATGCCAAGTTCCTGTGTGATATCACCGCTGAGAAAGACCGGTGTACCCTTTATATAATGCTGGATTTTGACACAGTGGAGGCTCTGCATTTCCCGATACTCCTCCTCGGTAATACCGGCCAGGATCGGGGAAGTTAGAATTTCTGAGGGCTGTTTTTCTTTTGTATTTGTTTTCATGCCTGTTTTCCTTTGCACTTCTTTGTATCTGTTTAGCAGCTGCCACATCGAGGATTTGTGAAGCAAATTCGAGATGCGGCTAAATAAGTTCATTTTATTAACTCAAACTTCCCACACCGATAAGGTGTGCTGATCCTTGAAAATTCAATATTTCAGCCAATAAAAAAGGCATAAACGCTTCAATTTGGTATA
>CAVHNP010000005.1:0-52596 GCA_963637505.1 Prevotella sp. CAG:279 | reverse complement strand
GTGCGCGATCAGGGGTTCGAACCCTGGACACCCTGATTAAGAGTCAGGTGCTCTGCCAGCTGAGCTAATCGCGCTTATTCGGTTTTGCGTCACTCACAACGCAAGATTTATTATACGGCACGTTTTTTATAATTGCAAGTACTTTTTTACATTTTTTTGCGTTTTTTTATTTTCTTTTCAAGATTCCCCTTTCTTCCTTGCTTTACACTCCCTCTTTTTTTTATTATAATAGCAAGACAGCAAGAAAGGAGGACACATATGAAAATTGAAAAGATCAGTGATAACCAGATTCGCTGCACACTTACCCGGGACGAGCTGGAAGAGCGCGGCATTAATCTCAGCGAACTTGCATATGGTTCCGAGAAGGCGAAGGATCTTTTCCGAGATATGATGTATCAGGCCTCCGTCGACTTTGGCTTCGAAGCCGATAGTTCGCCTCTCATGATCGAGGCAATCCCGATGAATCCGGAACATATTGTTCTTATTATAACCAAGGTGGATAATCCCGAGGAGCTGGATACCAGATTTTCCAGATTCACCTCATCCGATTCTCCCCTTCCAGACCTGCAGCAGCTTTCTCCGGAAAGCGCCAATGATATTCTCGAATTATTCGAAAAGGCACGCCAGGCCATGGCCAAGTCTTCTTCTGATCAGAAGAAGCAGCCGCAGCCGCCGGAACATCTCAGCAGCCAGGAAGAAAACACCGGCAGTCCTATCCCCTCTCCTTCTTCAGAAGAGGACGATACTGTCATGGTTCTGACTGACCTGACCAGGCTCTATGCCTTTTCCAGTCTTTCCGAGATCAGCCGGCTCGCCAGAGTAATTGACGGATTTTATCTTGGAGAAAACACCCTCTATAAGGGTACTAAGGATGGCCGCTACTATCTTTTCCTTAAGAAGAGTGCACATTCCCCTCAGGATTTTAACAAGCTCTGCAATATCTTTTCTGAATACGCCGAGCAACTTCCCCTTTCGCCTTCCGCGGAAGCCTTCTTTGATGAATATGATGAGAAGCTGATCGACAAAAATGCTTTGCAGACGCTGGCCGCCTTATAAAAGGAAGCCTGTCCCTCGTGGACAGGCTTCCTTTTTTTTATAGATTGATGAAATCTTATCGTATAAATTTTGATTACAGATATAAAACAAAACTATGAATGGCTATGCCACAAAAAGACGAGATGTTCTGCCTAAGATCAAAAACCATTGAAAAACCCCAGTGCTTAACAAGAGGCACATGACATATGTGCCTCGAGTTTAGCATCTGCTGGGTTTTTCCCCGAGCGAGAGCGTGTTTTTGATCTGGCAGAATCATTCTCGTCTTTCTTTGATGCTTTACCTTACTTCTCCACAGCCAGCTTTACCTTCTCGCCATTGATGCTCCACTCCTTGCTGTAAGCACCCTCCGGTGCTGCTTCTGCAAGTACGGCATCTGCAAGTACTTCTCCTGCGATCTCTTCTTTATTTCTTGCGAATACTTCGGCTGCATTTCCCTTTGCGGCATAATAAACCTTAATGCGATCCATTACCTCAAAATCAGCTTCCTTACGCATGGTCTGGATCTTACTGATGATCTCACGGACAAAACCTTCCTCCAGAAGTTCCTTGGACAAGTTGGTATTTAAAACTACCGTGATCTCTCCTTCTGTCTGTGCCACATAGCCTTCTGTCTGTGCCATGCTGATCAGCAGATCTTCCTCTGTCAGGACAACATCCTCGCCAACCTCCGGCAGCTTCAGCTCACCGCTTTCCTTCAGCTCAGCCATGGCCTTATTGCCATCAATCTCAGCCAAAGCCTGTCTGATCTGATTCAGCTGCTTGCCGTATTTCGGTCCCAGGGTACGCAGCTGGGGTTTGAAGCTGTAGCTTGTAAAGGAAGATACATCCTCTTTGAAGGAAACTGCCTTCACATTCAGCTCATCCGCAATGATATCTGTAAAGTATGCATCCAGCTCCTTGGGGCATTTTACCATCATTTCTGCCAGCGGCTGTCTGTTCTTGATATTGGATGCATTTCTTGCTGCACGACCGAGGGTTACGATCTTCAGAACCTCATCCATATTTTCTTCCAGCTCGGCATCGATCTTTGTCTCATCCACTTCCGGGAAGCTGCAAAGATGTACGGATTCCGGTGCGGTAGCATCTACAGAAACCACCAGATTCATGTAAATCTCGTCTGCCATGAAAGGAATCATGGGGGCTGCTGCCTTTGCAGTGGTAACCAGTGCCTGATACAGAGTCATGTAAGCATTGATCTTATCCTGCTCCATGCCCTTTGCCCAGAAACGCTCACGGCTGCGGCGAACATACCAGTTACTCATATCATCTACAAAGCTCTGCAGAGCCTTTGCTGCTTCCGGAATACGGTAATTGCCAAGGTTCTCATCTACCTTCTTCACCATGGTATTCATCTTGGAGAGAAGCCACTTATCCATTACGGAAAGCTTCTCATAGTCCAGGCTGTATTTGGATGCGTCGAACTCATCGATATTTGCATAGAGAACAAAGAAGGCATAGGTATTCCAAAGGGTTCCCATGAATTTTCTCTGTCCTTCTACAACGGCCTTGCCATGGAAACGGTTCGGAAGCCAGGGAGCAGAATTGCTGTAGAAATACCAGCGGATTGCATCTGCGCCATATTTCTCAAGAGCATCAAAAGGATCTACGGCGTTGCCCTTTGACTTACTCATCTTCTGACCGTTCTCATCCTGCACATGTCCCAGAACGATAACATTCTGATAGGGAGCCTTGCCAAAGAGAAGGGTTGACTCTGCCATCAGGGAATAGAACCAGCCTCTTGTCTGATCCACTGCCTCGGAAATGAACTGAGCCGGGAACTGCTGCTCAAAAAGTTCCTTATTTTCGAACGGATAATGATGCTGGGCGAAAGGCATGGCACCTGAATCAAACCAGCAGTCAATTACCTCCGGAACTCTCTTCATCTTACCGCCGCACTCCGGGCACTTGCAGTAGATGTCGTCGATATAAGGTCTGTGGAGCTCAATTGTTTTGGCTCTCTCGTCTCCGCTCTTTTCAAAGAGATCCTCTCTGGATCCGATCGCATCCTGATGTCCGCATTCCTGACACTCCCAGATATTCAAAGGAGTTCCCCAGTAACGGTTTCTGGAAATGCCCCAATCCTGTACATTCTCCAGCCAGTCTCCGAATCGGCCCTTACCGATGGATTCCGGAATCCAGTTTACGGTATTGTTGTTTGCGATCAGCTGATCCTTTACCTCTGTCATCTTAATGAACCAGGATTCTCTCGCATAATAGATCAGAGGGGTATCACATCTCCAGCAATGCGGATATTCATGCTCGAATTTCGGAGCCGCAAAGAGAAGTCCCCTGCTCTCCAGATCTTCCAGGACCTTGGGATCTGCCTTCTTTACAAAAAGACCCGCAAAAGGTGTATCCTCTGTCATATTACCCTGTCCGTCTACAAACTGCAGGAAGGGCAGTCCGTATCTCTGGCCGACACGTCCGTCATCCTCACCGAAAGCCGGTGCTGTATGAACGATACCGGTACCGTCTGACATGGTAACGTAATTGTCGCACATTACGAAGAAGGCCTTCTTATGCTGCTTTTCGGCTGTTTTAGCTGCGCATTCGTAAAGAGGCTCGTATTCCTTGTATTCCAGATCCTTACCTGTATATTTTTCAAGGATCTCATAAGCCTTGATTCCCTTTTCTACGTCTCCAAGCTCTCCCAAAACAGAATCCAGAAGCGCCTCTGCCATATAATAGGTATAGCCATCTGCTGCCTTTACCTTTACATAGCTGTCATCCGGATTGACACAAAGAGCGGTATTGGAGGGCAGGGTCCAAGGCGTTGTCGTCCAGGCCAGGAAATAAGCATCCTCTCCCTTGACCTTGAAACGAACAATAGCAGAACGCTCCTTTACTGTCTTATAGCCCTGAGCAACTTCCTGGGCAGAAAGGGGTGTACCGCAGCGGGGGCAATAAGGAACTACCTTAAATCCTTTATAAAGAAGCTTCTTCTTCCAGATTTCCTTCAATGCCCACCATTCGGATTCAATATAATCATCCTCATAAGTAACATAGGGATGTTCCATATCAGCCCAGAAGCCAACGGTATCGGAGAAATCCTCCCACATTCCCTTATATTTCCATACGGATTCCTTACACTGCTTAATGAAAGGCTCCATACCATATTCTTCGATCTGCTCTTTTCCGTTCAGACCGAGCTTCTTCTCTACTTCCAGCTCAACCGGAAGGCCATGGGTATCCCAGCCGGCCTTACGCGGCACATATTTGCCCTTCATCGTCTGATAACGGGGGATCATATCCTTGATGACACGGGTCAAAACGTGTCCGATATGCGGCTTTCCGTTTGCGGTTGGCGGTCCGTCATAAAAGGTATAGGTCTCGCCCTTGCCCTTGTTTTCTTCCAAGCTCTTCTCGAAGATATGATTCTCATTCCAGAACTTGAGTGTTTCTTTTTCACGATCCACAAAATTCATATCGGTTGATACTTTTTTGTACATGAAATGCTTCCTCCTGTTTTTTACTATCTCTTCCTGGCTTCTGCGGGTGCTTTTTTCTGAAGAAGAAAGAAATTAGAGTTTCGTTTACGAAACTCTCGCGCCGAACGCGGTCGCTTGCGACATATTTCTTCTCGCGTGAGTGCGCATCTCCGTGCTTTTTTCTGAAGAAGAAAAAAGCACCCGTCCGTAAAAGGACGAGTGCATTGCATTCGTTATACCACCTCATACGAAGTTCTCCGCGATACTCCTTATCCGGAAAACCTGTTCTCTGTAACGGGAGAAGACCGTCAGCGCCTACTGGAATGACTCGTTCGGGCTGCAGCTTGGAAGGGATCTTCGAAATACGTCTACTCTTGCCGGTTTCCACCAACTCCGACTCTCTGGGAATTTCATCCGTATCCTACTGTCTTCGTCATCGCCTTTATTCCGTAAGCATTCGCCAAATGTCTATCCGTCCTTGCGTGCAAGCACGCAGGCCGTCTAGCCGCTTGGCTCATTGCTCACCTACACTTTGCGAAGCTTCGCTTCGCAAGTTCACGGCATTCGCCAAATGTCTATCCGCCCTCGCGTGCAAGCACGCGGGCCGTCTAGCCGCTTGGCTCATTGCTCGCGTAAAATTATAGGACTTTTTCCGGCTTTTTGTCAAGGTAAAAGAGGGCTTCCGGCTGGCAGAATCAGCGGAATTATTCTCCGACTAAGATACAATACGTTTTCTGTTTTTCCTGATACGCATAAATTATTTGCGGCCTATAAAACGAACTATTTATAATAAGAAATAATATGAGCGTTTTATGTATGAAAAGGAGGAAAACGTATGAGCAACCCATATAAACATTTACTTTCCCCTCTTAAGGTAGGTAAATTCATTCTTAAAAACCGTATGCAGTCATCTAATTCCCTGCCCCATTTTTCACAGGGTCCGGAGAATTATCCTGCAGATCCGACCATTGCACATTTTGTAACCCGTGCCAGATCCGGCGCAGCCTTTATCACTCTGGCCGGCATGGATGACAACATCGACAATCCACCCTTCCCGGAGTTTATCGATGTTTCTCATTTCCCGAACTTCGACATTCATGATCCCCTCTGTCAGAATTACCTGGTAGAACTGATCGAAGCCCTTCATTATGAAGGTTCCATCGTCAGCGGATCTCTCTTCTCTGCCAATAAGAAATACCGTTATGAGCATGAGGATGGCAGTGTCGAGATCGTAAATCTGGCTCCGTCAGAAGGTGGCATGGGTGCAACCGCTATGATGAATCCTGGTGTCGGCGATGAAGTTCCGGCTGAGGATCTTCACAAGATTGCCATCTCCTACGGCCAGAGAGCCGCCCGCTATAAATGGCTTGGCTTTGATGCCGTAACGATTCATATGAGCTACCGTGCTCAGCTTCCGTCACAGCTTTTAAGCCCCCTTACAAATACCAGAACAGACGAATACGGCCCGCAGAGCCTCGAAAACCGCTGTCGTTTTGCCATTGAAATGCTGTCCGAGATCAGAAAAGCCGTCGGCAATGACATGTTAGTCGAGATTCAGTTCTCTGCAAAAGAGCCGGCCGGCGGATATGATCAGGAGGAAGGCTTTGAAATCCTGAAACTGCTTGAGCCCTATGTGGATATCGTTCAGGTCCGTAGTGCAGAGGCAGATCCCAACCATCCGATTCCTTTCGAACTGCAGGATACACCTTTCCTGGAGCTGGCAGCAGCGATCAAGGCAAAAGGCTATGACTTCCTGGTAAGCAATGTCGGCGGATACTTTGATCCGGCCATTGCGGATAAGGCAATCGCTGACGGCAAGGTTGACCTTGTTGCCATGGCACGTGCCTGGATCTCCAATCCGGATTATGGCCAGAAGCTTTATGAAGATAAGTTCGAAGATATCGTTCCCTGCCTGAGATGTAATAAATGTCATGGCCGCGGCAAGAACGATATCATGACAACCACCTGCTCTGTAAATCCGCTCTTCGGCTTTGAGAAGGTTCTTCCTTATCTGAATTATTCAGACGGAAAGACCAAGAAGATCGCAGTCATCGGCGGCGGCCCGGGCGGTATGAGAACAGCCCTTTACCTGGCAGAACGCGGACACGAGATCACCATTTACGAGAAGGAAAGCCAGCTCGGCGGTGCGATCAAGCATTCCGACTACGTTCCCTTCAAATGGACTCTGAAAGATTACAAGGATTATCTCATTCGCCAGGTTTATAAGAATGAGAAGATCACGATCAAGACAAATACCTGTGCTACACCGGCTATGATCGATGACAGATATGACGCTGTTATCGCAGCCATCGGTGCAGAACCGGTGATCATCCCGATTCCGGGTGCAGACGGAGACAATGTTACCATTGCAACCGACGCCCTTTGCAACAGTGAAAAGATCAAAGATACCGTTGTTGTCATCGGCGGCGGTGAGGTTGGTGTTGAGACCGGTATGTTCCTCGCTCAGCTGGGCAAAGAAGTTACCGTTGTTGAAATGAGAGATGAGCTTGCTGCAGATACCACCTTCATGCACTATAGAAGCATGTTCCAGGCTGCATGGGAAGCTCTTCCAAACTTCCACTATGTCCTAAATGCAACCGCGAAAGCAATCTCTGCTGACAAGGTTACCTATACAGATGCCGAAGGAAAGGATCATGATATCCCGGCTGAATCCGTTATCATGTCCGTCGGCATGAGAGCGAAGAAGGATGAGGCTCTTGCCTTCTATGGTCACGGCGCTCACTTCTATATGGTTGGCGACTGCTACAAGCCAGGCACGATCCAGACGACAAACCGCAGTGCTTATGTGACTGCAGCAAAGATCTGATCCCTGCTCTAGTTCTTAAATGCAAAATGATCGGCATAACTAACAGCGTTGGTTATGCCGATCATTTTAAGATTTCGTGGATTATTTCAAGTTATGGAGTTATGGAACAAAATGTGTTGATACAAATTAAATAAAAGGCTATCCTGGGTTTCAACTCGCAAAGAGTCAAGCAAAGCTACGACATGCCTATTCGCGACAGTTCCTGCGAAATAAATAGATAACCTTGTCATGAAAGTCTACACGGGCTCATCCCTCCTCCAGTAGCTGCTTATACACATCCCTCTTCGAAATCCCCCTGTCCTTCGCCACCTTCTTCATCGCTTCCTTATGATCGATTCCCTGATCTTCATAAAGCTTCATATGCTCAGCCAGGCTCATTTCCTCCCAGGCTTCCTGCTTCTCCTGCTCTAATTCTTTCCTGCTCCTGCCCTCTATGACAAGCACATATTCCCCTCTCGGGTCATGTTCCTCATAATAGGCAATTGCTTCCGATATCGTCTTTCTGTCCGCTTCCTCATATTTCTTGGTAAGCTCCCGGCAAAGGGTAATCTTTCGGTCTCCCAGAGCTGCTAAAAGCTCCTTCAAGGTTGCTTTCAGATGATGGGGCGCTTCGTACATGACAAGGGTTCTTGTCTCCCCCTTCATTTCCTCCAAGACGGCCTTGCGCAGCTTCTTATCCTTTGGCAGAAAGGCTTCAAAAGCAAATCTCCTGGTCGAAAGTCCGGAAAGGGTCAGGCCTGTCACAACAGCACTTGCTCCCGGCAAAGAAGTCACCTTAACGCCAGCCTCATAGGCAATCTTCACCAGTTCTTCTCCAGGATCGGAGATGCCCGGTGTTCCCGCATCCGTGACCAGGGCGATATTTTTTCCCTGCTGAAGCTGATCGACCAGCTGGTGTGCCTTTTCGATCTTATTGAATTCATGATAGCTGGTCATGGGGGTGTGAATCTCAAAATGATTTAACAGCTTTATGGAATTTCTGGTATCCTCTGCTGCGATCAGATCCACTTCCTTCAGTGTTCTTATGACTCTGAGGGTAATATCCTCCAGGTTGCCGATCGGTGTCGCGCATAAATATAATGTTCCGCTCATGCTTTCTTTCCTTCTTTGTCTGCCCTACTTCTCCTCAGCATGGGTCATCCTGCCTGCAAAATCAGCTGGCCCCTGCCTCGATCATACGATATCAGAAACCCGCAAACTCAACTGAGGTAGATTTTCTTTACCTCATCACTGTAAATCCCCTGTTCCTGATAAATAACCAGGGGAGCTCCCACTACAAGGCCGCCTTCCTTTGCGCCCCGGATTCCCTCGACCAGAACCATGCTGGGTTCCTTGTCTGCAAAAGAATGCACCAGCCGCATATACTTAGGTTCGATCCGGTACTGTCTCATCAGGCAAAGGATCTCTGTCAGACGGAAGGGCCTATGAACCATATAAAAATGTCCTGATGGCCGCAGCAGTCTCGCGCTCTCCAGGATCACATCCTCCAGCCTGCAGCAGATCTCATGTCTGGCAATGGCCTTGGCCTGATCCGGATTCACCAGACCATGCTGGTGGATCATATAGGGGGGATTTGTCGTGACGGCATCAAAAGAAGACTGACCAAAGATGGCAGAGGCCTCTTTGATGTCTCCCTCCGTGATATGAATCCTCTCCTCCAGTCCGTTTAAGGCAACGGATCTGGCTGCCATTTCTGCATTGGCCGGCTGTATTTCAAGTCCTTCTATATGGGAAGCCTTTGTCTTTGCTGCAAGAAGAAGCGGGATGATGCCATTGCCTGTTCCCAGGTCAATGACATTCCCCGCTTTTATTTTTGCAAATTCGCTTAACAAAACCGCATCCATGCCAAAGCAGAAGGCCTTAGGATTCTGAATGATCTGATAACCCTTGATCTGAAGATCATCCAGCCGTTCTCCCTCATGCAGTAATTCTTTCATTTACTCTTTCACTTCCGCTTTCTGCTTCTGCTGTGTATTCTGACCGCCTCCGGACGGACGTCTGCTGCGGTTTTTGTTTCGGTTCGTATAACGTTTTGTCTTATTCTCTCCGCCTGCATTTGCAGCTTCGGCCGGCGCATTCGTTCCGCTCATGCCACCCAGCTGATTATCCCAGCCCTCTCTGCGGCGGGAAGGCTGTCTTGCAGCTGTGTTTTTTCCCTCCTGGTTTGGACGACTATTTCCATGACCGTGGCTGCGGTTATTATTTCTTTTCTCCGGATTCTGGGAATGCTCTTTTCCTTTTCTCTTCTCCGGACGCTCTGTATTCTGTTCCTGCCCTTTCTCATGACCCTGCTTAGGCCTGTTGTTATTATTCCGGTTTCGGTTCTTATTGTTCCGGTTATTTCTGGGCGAACGTTCTTCACTTCTTCTCTCTGAATTTCTTTCGGAATTCCTATCGGAAGATCTCTTTTCTTTCTTTTTCTCTTCCTCGCTTCTCTTCGCATCACTGCTGTCCATGGCCGCTGCCAAAGCAGCTTCTTCCTGATCCATCGAAGAAAGTTCTGTTCCGAGTTTTGCGGTATGATCCGGATGATGTTCGGCCTTCTTTGTGCAGCCTTCTCCACCGCAGGCTCTGACTGCCTTTTTCCCGCGGAAGCTGAGTTCCTCCACCGGATACTCTCTCAGCTCCTTCTCATCTCCATCGAGATCGACCATAACCTTGACTCTCTGCCGCAGAACGCTCACGCTCTGTACACTGCCGACCAGGCCTTCTATGGTTGTCACCTGTTCTCCGTGCTTGGGCAGCTGCTTGTTCAGATACTCATAGGTCTCCTGTTCGTTTTTCAGACAGCACATCAGTCTGCCGCAGGCGCCTGAGATCTTTGTCGGATTCAGGGAGAGATTCTGGTCCTTTGCCATTCTGATCGATACCGGGGCAAAATCAGACAGATAGGTGCTGCAGCAAAGACATCTGCCGCAGATACCGATTCCGCCCTTCATCTTGGTTTCATCTCTGACACCGATCTGTCTGAGCTCGATCCTGGTTCGGAAAACGGATGCCAGATCCTTTACCAGCTCTCTGAAATCCACCCTGCCGTCTGCCGTAAAATAAAAGAGCAGCTTATTGCGGTCAAAGGTATATTCCGTTGCCACAAGCTTCATCTCCAGACCGTATTTTTCGATCTTTTCCTGGCAGATCTTTATTGCTTCTTTTTCTTTTATTCGATTTTCCGCTTCTCTTGCGGCATCCTCTTCGGTTGCCACTCGAATGACCGGCTTCAGAGGCAGAACCACCTTGTCATCTGTAACACCGCGCTTGGGGAAGGTGATACTGGCGTATTCCATCCCCCTGGCTGTCTCTACGATAACGTGGTCGCCCCTTTTGATCTCGAGTTCTCCCGGGTCAAAGTAATAGACCTTGCCCTCGGTTCGAAAGCGGACTCCGACTACATTTATCATTTCTGGTTCTCCTTTATCGTTGAGAGCAGAAGTTCCATTGTCAGATCATAGTTTACATTTGCTCTCAACCTTTCCTTTGCCTTCTGCAAAGCTTCAATAATATCCTTGATTCCTGCATAAGAAATCAGGTTCGACTGTCTTCTGACCTCCAGAACTTCG
The DNA here is from genome assembly GCA_963637505.1 of Prevotella sp. CAG:279. Classification (GTDB taxonomy): domain Bacteria; phylum Bacillota; class Clostridia; order Lachnospirales; family Lachnospiraceae; genus RUG14243. Next base: position 41,728 of record CAVHNP010000005.1, on the reverse strand, counting down.
TCCTTAAAGATCAGATTATTTGCATCCTGGGTTGCCTTAAACTGAAGCACATCCCTGTACCATACAACCAGGATATCCAGATAATCCGTAAGATCCATATGGTACTCATTGATCCGGCGAATCTGCTGTCCCATCTCTGCCGTATCGATCTCAGCGATCCTCTTGATCAGGCGAATAGCAGCTTCCTTGATGCCCGCAAAATCCTCTGACTGGGCGAGCATGACTGCCTTACCCGGAACGCCCTGGGCAAAAGCAGCGCAGATCTTGGCTCTTTCTTCATCCACTCCCTTTTCTTCAAGGAAGCTGACGATCTTCTTATCTGCAACCGGCTGCAGGGTCAGTGTAACACACCTTGAGGTGATGGTCGGCAGGAAGACAGAAGCACTGGTAGAAAGAAGAAGGATCACCGCATATTCAGGCGGTTCCTCGATTGTTTTCAGCAGAGCATTCTGGGCTGCCTCGTTCATCTTTTCCGCTTCATCAATGATATAGATCTTATAGTCGCTCTCCTCCGGACGAATTGCGATATCGGAAACCAGCTGACTCCGGATATCGTCTACCGTGATCGTACGAGGCTTTTCATGTGTTACATATACCAGGTCGGGCTGAGCGTCATGCATTACCTGCTTGCAGGAATGGCAGACCATACAAGGCTCGCTTTCTTTCTTTTCACAGAGAAGTGTCATCGCAAATGCCTTTGCCAGAAGATTCTTTCCCGAGCCCTTCGGTCCCTCCAGAATATAGGCATGGGAAATCCGCTTTGCCTGAATCGAATTCTGCAGATGCTCGATCAGCTGCTCGTGGCCAATAATTCCTGAAAAACCATAATTTTTGTTTTCCATAATGTTCACCTCTCTTTTTTGAGGATATCCCGAAGATATCCGCTTATCTCTGCAAGGCTTTCCTGCAGATCATTATTTATAAATACTTTCTTAATCCCCGCTTCCTGCAGCTTTTCTTCCGAGAAATCCTTCTCGTCTGCAAGAAACCTTCGGCAGAGCTCCGCATAATTCGGATTTTTCTGCTCTTTTTCCCGGGAAAGTGCCCTTGAAAGGAGCTCTCCCTTCTCTGCCGTAATGTAAATAGGAATCAGCCTTTCTTCCCCAAAATAGGCTTTCATCCTTTGGTAGGACTCTAAGGTCCCGATCAGGAGCACATCTGCTTCTTCCCTTTCGAACTGCCCGTCATCCGCCGTAAAATAACTCCAGGGACCGGCAACCGTCTGATAGGTTCGAAGCTCAATGATCTTTCCCGCTTCCTCAAGCGCCTTTACCTCTTCCTCGCTGCAGAAGAAATATTCCCGCCCCTTCTCTTCACCTGAGCGGATCGGCCTCGTGGTATAGGGAATGATCTTCTGCAGGGCAAGCTGATCATTTTCCAGAAGATGTCGATAGATGGTATCCTTTCCGGATGCACTTCTGCCCATGATACAAATAATATGTCCCATCCTATCTTCTTCCTTTCAATCTCTTTCTTCCCTAACAATCCGGATATGATCTGCCTTGGGATCTTCCATTCCCTGCAGATCCAGCCCGATCTTTTTCCAGTAAAGGATCCTCTCCAGACTTTCCTCGCTCAGTCTCTCTCCGGGCACAACCTCCGGGATTCCCGGCGGATAAATATAGATAAATTCCGCCAAAATCTGGCCTAGTGCCTCCTCAAGGGGGCGACTTTCGCTGGCTGCATAAAAAGCCCGGCTGATGCTCATCTGTGCATTTTTCCCCATGCCGGCTTCTGCCTTGCGGGAAAAATCCGCCTTGCCCTGGGCATTTTCTTCTTCCGGATAGGACACATCGATCTCCTTCAGCGCCTTTGCCAGCCGCAGAAAGCCTTCTTCCCGATCCATAAGGCTGGTGATCGCTATGACATAAGAGCCTGCCGCCATCTCCATTTCAAGATGATAGCGATCATGAAGACAGCTTTGCAGCTGATTTCCATCCATATGGGCTCCGGCATGAAGCAAAAGCCTGCTCTTATCAAAGGCATATATGCCTCTTTCTGCCATTTCCTCCGGAGTGATCACGTGCAGATGCTTTAGATCCACTGTCCTTTGGTAAAAGTCATCCAGCCGTCTGCTCAGCTGCTCCAAAAGTCCATATCCTTCCTTCTTCATCCTTATGATACATTCATCCATTCCTGCCATAAAGAGGTAGGAGGGAGAACTTGTCATAAAGATCCGAAGATGCCTTTCTACTTCCTTTTCCAGCTCCGGCCTATTGCAATGTAAAAGAGCCGTCTGGGTATAGGAAGGAAGGGTCTTATGCAGACTCTGGATCACCAGATCTGCCCCCTGCCTTACCGCGGTCTGCGGAAAATCAGGATGCATGCCGAAATGACTGCCGTGCGCCTCGTCTACGATCAGAAAAGCGCCATGGCGATGAAGCACCTCGGCAATAGAAGCAATATCCGATACCACGCCATCATAGGTCGGCGAAGTCAGGATCAGGGCCTTGGCCTTCGGCTGCCTGCTAAAGGCCTCCTCAACCATCTGACTCGTGATCGATCCATTGATCCCGCTTTGGTCTGCCTCCGGAAAAATATATTCTGTTTCAAGTTCCCGGAGGATCGCCGCATGATAGGCGCTCCTATGGCAGTTTCTCGCCAGAAGGATACTGTCCCCCTGCCTTGTTACCGCAAAGATCGCCGTCAAAATGCCAAGGGTCGATCCATTCAGGAGATAAAAGCTCCTTCCGGCTCCGTAGAGAGAGGCCGCTCTTTCCTGGGCTTCCTTCAGAATCCCGCCTGCATGATGAAGATCATCAAAGCCTTCTATCTCTGTGATATCCGCAGCGGCTCTGCCATGCAAAACTTCTCTGTTTCTCTTATGTCCCGGCATATGAAAGGGATAATAATCGCTTTTTGCATATGCCTCTAATTCTTCATCTAACGATGCCATTCATTCATATCCCGCTTATATTTGGCGATTCTCTTCTTTCTCCGTCTTTTTCTCGCTGCATTCCTCACCGAGTAAATGATAAAGGAAATCAGGATTGCGAGAATCACGATTGCTCCCGCCAGAAGAACCAGTAGTCTCATGTTTGAATCCAGCTGATTGATCAGAGGAAGGTTCATCAGACTGCTGATCCAGGGAATGTTCTTGATCTGCTGCAGAAGAACCGGAAACTGATCAAAGAAACCCTGCAGACTGTCCTTAAAGCTGCTTCCGCCGCCGGCTGCATCTGCGCTTTCCGTCGTCTGCTCACTTTCTGCCGGCTCCGTCTGCTTCTCCTGAATCTCTACCGTCAGCCTTCCGACTTCGAGACCATCATAGCTGTATACAATCTCATTTCCTTCCACCGTCTTCTGCGCCTGAGAAAAATCGACTCCGTTCGGCAGAAGAATATAGGCATCCGTATCTGTCGTCGTTACGGTCAGATTTGCATCAAAATAGCCGGAAAAGGGGGAGAAAACACTGGCATCTCCCGATGCTTCATTCTCATAAATATTCCAGGCCGTATAGTTATCAAAGAAATGCTCCATCAGAGCGATCGTATCCTTGTAAACATTTGTCCCGTGTTCATTCATGACAACGGCAACCAGCTTCATGCCGTTTTCCTCGCCATAGGTGACCAGGGTGTTATTTGCCGCCTGGGTATAGCCGGTCTTTCCGCCCCGGCACCAGTCCCTGACATAGTCTCCATACTTAAAGGGATGGAGGATGGCATGATGGTTATTCAGATAGGTGATATCCTCATGCTTATTGGTCGGCGGGATCTGATAATTCGGCGTTCCGACAATCGTCCGAAAGGTTTCATTCTGGTAAGCCGCCTTAGCGATCAGGGCCATATCATGCGCTGTGGTTACATGATTTTCATCGGGAAGACCGTTGGAATTGGTAAAGTTTGTGTTGGTACAGCCAAGCTCCTGCGCCTTCGCATTCATCATGGCGACGAAATTATCGACACTTCCCCCGATATATTCGGCCAGAGCATAGGCACATTCATTTGCCGACTCCAGCATCATACCGTAAAGGGTCTGCTCTACCGTCATTTCTTCCCCGACATCACGGGCAATACTGGAACCACCTGCGGTATCATAAACCGCATTGCTGGAAAAGGTAATGGTTGCCTGCAGATCCGAACAGTTCTCCAGGGTAATCAGGGCTGTCATGATCTTGGTAATACTTGCCGGATAATGGACCACATCCATATTCCTCTCATAGAGGATCGTTCCGCTCTCCAGATCCATCACCACTGCGGAGATGTCATCTCCCTGGGTTCCGCCTGTACTTCCGTCTGCATTTTCTGCTGCGATCGTATCCGAAGGAAGCGTCAGTTCTGTATTCCATACCGCTGCCTGCGCAAGCTGGGGAAACATGCAGAGAATACAAAGAAAACTCAGTATTAGAGCCCCTGTTCTTTTGAACAGGCTTCTTTTTCTGCCTCGCTTATTATTCATCATCTTTTTCTAACTCCTAGAGCTCCGTCCGCCCATCCAGGGCACGAAGCAGAGTCACCTCATCTATATATTCAATGTCACCGCCGACCGGAACACCGCTCGCGATCCTTGTCACCTTGATGCCGGAGGGCTTGATCAGCTTACTGATATACATAGCGGTTGTCTCTCCTTCCAGGGAAGAATTGGTCGCTACGATCACCTCTTCCACATCCTCTGCTGCCAGTCTCGCCATCAGCTCCTTCAGCTTGATATCTCCCGGGCCGATCCCGTTCATCGGAGAAATCGCCCCATGCAGGACATGATAGACACCCTCATATTTGCCGGTCTTCTCATAGGCTGCAAGGTCTCTGGAATTTTCCACGACCATGATCTGTTTATGGTCTCTTTTTTCATTTTTACAGATCGGGCACACTTCCTCATCTGTCAGATTCATGCACTCCTTGCAGTAATGCACATTCTGTCTGGCCTTTAGAATACTTTCAGAAAGATGCTTCACCTGATCTTCCGGCATGGACAGAATATGAAAGGCCAGCCTTTGCGCCGTCTTCGTTCCGATGCCCGGCAGATGGGAGAGGGCTCCGATCAGATCCCCGATCTGTCTGCTGTAGTACTCCATTTAGAAGGGAAAGCCTCCTGTCAGTTTAGACATGGTCTGCTCATTGGCCTCATCAACCTTACGAAGTGCCTCATTGGCAGCTGCCATGACAAGATCCTGCAGCATCTCGATATCATCCGGATCTACAACCTCTTCTGCCAGCTTGATCTCTTTGATCTCCTTTTTGCCGCTTACGGTTACCTCAACCGCACCGCCGCCTGCTGCCGCGGTAAAGGACTTCTCCTCCATTTCCTTTGATGCTTCTTCCATCTGCCGCTGCATTTTCTGCGCCTGTTTCATCAGATTATTCATATTGCCCGGCATGTTGCCGAAGCCACCGCCACGTTTTGCCATGGTTTTACTCCTCTTCGTCTTCTTCTACTACGATATCAGCATGTATGATCTGGGAAAGATCGACATAACTGTCATCAAACTTATTTGCTTCTGTTTCTTCCAGACGGATCTCCACTCTCTTCTCGATGGCCTGTTCAATATAGCCTTCCAGCTCTTCTAAGTGCTCCGGTCTGTTTTTTATATATCCATAGGCCATATCATCTTCAAATACGACCAAAAGAATATCGTCTCCTCCAAGAGAAAGTCTGGCTCCTGTCAGATAGGTCTTAGCCGGTTCCTTCATATTCCGAACGATCGACTTCCAGTTCGCAACCACTTGGCGAACATCCTCCGGGATTGCCTTGGGCAAAGCAGGCTTTTCTTTCTCCTGCTTTCTCTCGCTTTTCTCTTCTCCCTGGGTCTGCTGGGATGTGATCTGTGCCGCCGCCTCTTGCGACAGGCGAAGCCCGTTTTTCTTCAGCTCTTCTACTTCTTTTTCAAGCTGACTGATCCTGGAGATCAGGCTGTCATAGCTGACTTCCATCTGGGGATGGCAAAGCTTGATCAAGGCAACCTCGATCAAAACCCTCTTTGTGGAAGAATATTTGATCTGCGAACCAAGCTCGGAAAAAATGCGGATCAGACGGATCAGTTCTCCGGCCTCGATCTTACTCGCATCTTCCTTCAGTCTCTCGATGCCTTCCTCGGAGCTGTCCAGGATCTCTGATACATCCGCTCCGGACTGCAGGATCATGAGATTTCGCATATAGCCCGTAAATTCGATCACGAACTGATTCAGATCCCTTCCGTTTTGAACGATCTCTCCCAAAAGCCGCAGGGCTTCTGACGTATCTCTCTCGGATACCGCCGTTAAGAGCTCATGAAAGACCTCTGTCTCAACCGCGCCCAGCACCTTCAGTACATTCTCATAGGTAAGAGGCTGTCCCAGATAAAAGGCGATGCACTGATCCAGAAGAGAAAGGGCATCTCGCATGGAACCGTCTGCTGCCTTGGCAACATAGGCTAGGGCTCTCTCTTCGCTTTCGATCCCTTCTGCCTCCGTCAGCTCCTTCAGCCTTTTTCTGATCACATCTGATGTGATCCTCTTAAAGTCATATTTCTGGCATCTGGAAAGGATCGTGATCGGAATCTTCTGCACCTCGGTTGTCGCCAGAATAAAAATCACATAAGAAGGCGGTTCCTCCAGGGTCTTCAGCAAGGCGTTAAAGGCACCTGTCGACAGCATATGCACCTCATCAATAATGAAGACCTTATAGCGGCCTTCTGTCGGTGCATACTCGACCTGTTCTCTCAGATCACGAATGTTATCGACGCCGTTATTGGAAGCAGCATCGATCTCCACTACATTCAGGATGCTTCCCTTTGCTATTGCCTTACAGGTAGGGCACTCCCCACAAGGACTTCCGTCTACCGGCCTCTCGCAGTTCACCGCCTTTGCAAGGATCTTTGCAACAGAAGTTTTTCCGGTTCCGCGTGTTCCGCAGAACAGATAGGCATGGCCGATCCGGTTTGCTTTTATTTGATTTTTCAAGGTTGCAACGATCGCATCCTGTCCCTTTACTTCTTCAAAGGTCTGCGGACGGAACTTGCGGTAGAGGGCTACGTAAGACATTGCAGATCTCCTTTCGGGCATATAAACCCAAAATATCAACTTGAATTATAACACAGCTCCTGTCAATCGCCAATACGATAAAAAAGAAGCTTTTTGCATCCTGTTGATACAAAAAGCTTCTTCCTTATAGCGGAGTCGGAGGGATTCGAACCCTCGTGCCGGCCGAACCGGCAAACGCATTTCGAGTGCGCCTCGTTATGACCACTTCGATACGACTCCGTAGCATCACCAAGTATACCATTCTTTGCAAGGGCGCGCAAACGGATTTCTTCCTTTGAATGTCTCTTTTGGAATTTATCGGATGACTTTGCAGCTCAGCTGCTTTACAACTTTTTCGAAATGTATAATTTCCGCCTTTTCAGATTATGTTATAATTCATTTCAAATGGTTAAAAGTCTTTAACAAAAAGAGGAAAGCTTATGCTTCAAATAAAAAATATCAAAAAACAATATCAGACCGGTGACTTTATCCAGCAGGCGCTTGATGACGTCAGCTTAAATCTCCGGGATAATGAATTCGTTGCCATCCTGGGCCCCAGTGGCTCCGGAAAGACCACCCTGCTGAATATCATCGGCGGTCTGGATCGCTATGACGAGGGTGATCTGATCATCAACGGCGTTTCGACCAAAAAATACAAGGATCGGGACTGGGATTCCTACCGCAATCATACGATTGGCTTTGTCTTTCAAAGCTATAATCTGATCTCCCATCAGACGGTTCTTTCTAATGTAGAACTGGCTTTGACCATCTCCGGTATCTCCGGTGCCGAAAGAAGAAAGCGGGCTGAGGAAGCCCTCCGCCAGGTCGGCCTTTTTGAGCATATGCACAAAAAGCCCAATCAGCTCTCCGGCGGTCAGATGCAGCGTGTTGCCATTGCCCGTGCCCTGGTCAACAATCCGGATATCGTCCTGGCCGATGAACCGACCGGCGCCCTGGATTCGGAAACCAGTGTGCAGATCATGGATCTCCTGAAAGAGGTTGCCAAAGACCGTCTGGTTGTCATGGTTACCCACAATCCGGAGCTGGCCGAGCAGTATGCCACCCGGATCGTGACCATCAGTGACGGCCATATCCTGGATGATACGGCTCCCTTCCTTCTTACGGAGGAAGAAAGCGGCACTCCTGTTCACAAAAATCTGGGCAGAGCATCCATGTCCTTTTTGACTGCCCTCTCCTTAAGCTTTAACAATCTGCGTACGAAGAAGGCCAGAACCTTTCTGGTTGCCTTCGCCGGTTCGATCGGTATTATTGGCATTGCCCTGATCCTCTCCCTCTCGCACGGCGTCAATAAATATATCGATGAAACAGAGGAAGAGACCCTGGCAGAATATCCTCTTCAGATTGAAAAAGCCAGCTTTGATCTCTCTTCCATTATGGGAGACCAGTCTCTTTTTGATGATTCCGATGTGAAGACTGCCTCCTCTGACGCAGACGACAGCATTGGCGTTCAGGAAGCCGCTGCCGCCCTTCTCGGTGATGTAAATACCAATGATCTGGCCTCCTTAAAGGCTTATTTTGACAGCGGCAAAAGCGGCATTGAAAACTATGCCAAGGCCATTGAATACAGCTATGATATTACACCTCAGATTTACCGGCTGACCGATGCCTCCGGAAATGCTCTCTCTTCGACAGACAGGGCTTCTTCCGCGACAGCTTCTTCCGATGCCAGCTATATTCAGGTAAATCCGAATACGGTTTTCTCCTCTGTAAATGTCGGCAGCAGTCAGTTCAGTACCATGATGACAACGGCGATGAACAGCAATGTTTTCAATGAGCTTCCTTCAAATGATTCTCTGTATCGGGATGAGTATGATGTCGTCGCCGGCCACTGGCCGCAAAACTCGCATGAACTGATTCTGGTTCTGTCTGAAAACGGCAATATCAGCGATGCCCTGCTCTATGCCACCGGCATGAAGAGCAAAGAGGAACTGCAATCTCTTCTCGATAAGGAAAGCGGAGATGCTACCGTGGAGGAAGAGAGTACGGCCTCTGCAGATGCCCTTTCCTATCATTATGATGACTTTCTCGGCATGAGCTTTAAGCTGGTAAACAGCTGCGATTTCTATCGCTATGATTCCGATAATAAGGTCTGGATCGATAAATCCGATAATAAATCCTTTGTAAAGGATCTGGTCACAAAGGGAGAGGATCTTACCATTGTCGGTATTGTAAAACCGAAAAAAGACGCCGGAGCTGCCATGCTTACAAGCGGAATCTCCTATCCCCACTCCCTGATCACGGATCTGATCGGAGAAGCATCTCATTCGAGACTGGTAAAGGACCAGCTGGCGGATAAAGATACCAATGTTCTGACCGGCAACTCCTTTGACGAGGATAATGAAAGTCAGGATTTTGATCTGAATGACCTATTTTCTATCGACGAGGATGCCCTGAAGGATATTTTTTCCGTCGACAGCTCTGCTTTGGATACGGATAGCCTCTCCGGCATGGGAGATGCCTTTTCCGGTATTGATTTCAGTACTACCGATCTTGGCAGTATGATCGATGCGGATAGTCTGTCTTCCCAACTGCCATCCATGAGCAAATCAGATATCAATGCACTGATGGACGGGGTACTGGTTGATGCAAATTCCGACACCCTGACCAGCCTTTTCAAGACTCTTCTGGAAGGCTATGAATCCTATTCTGCCAAAAATGGAAATTCCGCAACTGACTATGATGCCCTTGCCGATTCCATGAAGGCCTATTTGCAGGAGGCACTCTCTTCGGGTTCCCTTCCCCTGACCTTCAACAGCGAGGCTCTGCAAAGTAATCTCAGCAGTCTTTTCCGGAGCTACCTTGGCTACTGCGGAAGTAATAATCTGGATCCCTCCCAGGGAGACAACTTTAGTCTTTATCTGAATTCCGAAGAGGGAAAAGCAGCGATTTCTTCTCTTTCCTCTGCCTTCACCTTAGATCCGGATGCCCTGGATTCTCTCGCGGAAGGCTACAAGGAATATGCAAAAAAAAATAATGCGCCGGATCCGGATGCCATTGCAAAGGATTTTGCTAGCTACCTCAAGGAGGATCCCGATGCCCAGGCAGCCCTCCTGGCCGCAGCAAATTCCATGGTAAATACCGATCAGCTGCAGAAAAATCTTTCTTCTGCCCTGTCCTCCGCCATGGGATCTGCTTCTTCTGTCTTAAGCAGCCAGCTGCAGACTGCCCTAAGCAGCATTATGAGCCAGGTCGGCAGTCAGCTGGAGTCCTCCATGACAGATGCCATGACTTCTATGATGTCCAATATGGGTTCTATGTTTGATCTAAACCCGGATGCTTTTGCCAAGCTTTTTGAGAGTAATATGTCCTCGGAAGAGATTCAGGAACTTTTGACCACCATGCTTACCGGCGACAACGGGGCCTCCTATGAAGACAACCTCGCCTCCTTTGGTTATGCAGACCTGGATGATCCGAATGAAATTGATATTTATCCGAAGAACTTTGATGCAAAGAATGAGATCATTTCTCTTTTGGATCAGTACAATGAGGATGTCAAGGCTGCCGGACAGGAGGAGAAAGAGATCAGCTACAGCGATATGGTTGCCACAATGATGTCTTCCATCACAAAGATCATCAATGCGATCAGTTCGATTCTGGTTGCCTTTGTCGGCATCTCCCTGGTCGTATCCTCGATCATGATCGGCGTCATTACCTATATCAGTGTTCTGGAGCGAAGAAAAGAGATCGGTATCCTTCGAGCCATTGGCGCCTCGAAGAGAAATGTTGCCCAGGTCTTCAATGCAGAGACCGTTATCACCGGTCTTTTGGCCGGTCTTCTGGGTGTCCTGATCAGTGAGCTTTTGATCATTCCGATCAATCTCATTATTCCCATGCTTGCACCGGATGTCTCGGTACGGGCCTCCCTGCCGCTTCCTGCTGCCTTTGCCCTGATCCTGCTCAGTGTGATCCTGACCCTGATCGCCGGCCTGCTTCCTGCCGGAAAGGCATCGAAGAGTGATCCGGTTACGGCGCTGAGGACGGATTGAGATAACGTCTGCGCTGCCAGCCTGCAGCTCCCTACGGAAGCCTCGCTACCGTCTTTTGCGTGCATATCTTCACACTTTGCAGCACAGCCACAAAGGCCGAGATGTTCTGCCCAGGATCACTCTCGGCCTTTTGTTTGGTATTTATCAACACATTTTGTCATATAAGCCAAAAATCCCCGAAACGCTCTCGCGCTTCGGGGATTCCTTTTCTAACATTCTATTCTTCTTCCTCAGATTCCATCTCTGACAAGGTTCTGTAATAAGTCAGCAGTCTTTCCTTCTGCTCATCATCCATTTCCTTAAAACCGGAAGCAATTTCAAATAAAAGCGGTTCCTCTTCCTTTGAAATCACCGTTTCCTTCGGACTCTCATCATCCGTTTTTCCGACCAGATACTCCGGTGACGTTCCCATCTTCTGAGAAATATAAACCAGATACTGATAGGAGGGAATTCTCTCTCCCTTTTCATATCTGCCATAGGCCATCTTGGATAGCTGCAGAAGCTCTGCTGCCTGTGTTCTGTTCAGCCCCATCTTCTCACGAAGATGAATCAGTCTCTCCGGCATAAAAGCAACCGGATCAATATCATTTCTTACAGGTTTATTCTGTTTTCTCACGGAATGCTCCTTTATTCGCAAAACTCACGACTCCATCCTTCTTTGAACGCTTAGGCCGTCGTGCTGTATTACTCTACCGTTACACTTTTGGCCAGGTTTCTGGGTTTGTCTACATCCAGACCCTTGGCACAGCTGAGATAATAGGAGAAAAGCTGAAGCGGAACAATAGCCAGACTGGTGGAGAAATATTCTTCTGTCTTCGGTACATATACCGCAAAATCTACGGTATCCTCTACCGCATAATTACCATAGCTCGTCAATCCGGCAAGATAAGCGCCTCTTGCCTTTACCTCGACCATATTGCTGCGGGTCTTTTCGAATAATTCGGACTGGGTCATCACACCGATGACCAGAATGCCATCCTCGATCAGAGAGATGGTACCATGCTTCAATTCACCAGCTGCATAAGCTTCGGAATGAATATAGCTGATCTCCTTCAGCTTCAGGCTTCCTTCCAGGGAAATCGCATAATCCAGTCCTCTTCCGATAAAGAAGACATCCTGGGCATTGGCAAATTTTGCCGCAAACCACTGAATTCTCTCTTTATCTTCCAGAATCTTTGTGATCTGAGCAGGAATCTGCTCGATCGCCTCGATCAATTCTCCCCCTCGCTCTTCGGATACCTCACCCTTTGCCATAGCCAGGGCGATGGACAGAACATAAACCGCGATCAGCTGAGCGGAATAAGCCTTTGTTGTCGCAACCGCGATCTCCGGTCCCGCATAGGTATACATGACATGGTCTGCCTCTCTTGCAATGGAGGAGCCGATCACATTTACAATACCGATCGTCGCCAGACCTCTTTCCTTTGCCATACGAAGTGCTGCCAGAGAATCTGCCGTCTCGCCGGACTGGGAAATGATGATCACCAGGGAATTCTTCATTAATCTCGGATTCCGGTAACGAAACTCGGATGCAAAATCAACCTCCACCGGGATTCCGGCCATTTCCTCGATCACATATTTTGCCGCAACGCCGACATGATAAGCCGAACCGCAGGCTACAAAATACAGTCTCTCCACATCCTTCAGGGTCTGCGGATCGATCTCAACTGCAGAAAGGTCGATTTTACCTTCTTTTATATAGGCAGAAATGGTATCGCGAACGGCTTTCGGCTGCTCATGGATTTCCTTGATCATGAAATGCTCATAGCCGTTTTTCTCTGCGGCCTCTGCATCCCAATCAATGCTCTTCTTTTCCTTCTCAATCTCATCTCCGTCCAGATTGTAGAAGGTGATCTCTCCTCCGCGAAGACGGGCCAGCTCCATATTGCCGACATAATATACTTCTCTGGTGTATTTCAGGATTGCCGGAACATCAGAACCAAGAAAAGCTTCCTTGTCGGTTACGCCCAGAATCATCGGGCTGTCTTTTCTTGCTACATAGATCTCATCCGGATACTCCTTGAACATGACAGCCAGAGCATAGGTTCCTCTGACACGAACCAGGGTATGATTGATCGCATCTACCGGTGTTCCTTCATATTTTTTATAATAATAATCCACCAGCTTAATGAAAACTTCGGTATCTGTCTGAGAGTAAAAGGTATAGCCCTTTCTCATCAGCTTGTCCTTCAGCTCCTGATAATTTTCAATGATACCGTTGTGCACACCGACAACATTGCCATCATCACTGCTGTGCGGATGTGCATTTGTCTCGGACGGCTCTCCATGAGTTGCCCATCTGGTATGACCGATACCGCAATTACCCAAAACGGTCTTTCCGTTGTCTGTCTTCTCACTCAGGTTTGCCAGACGGCCTTTTGCTTTGACGATAACGGCATCTCCTGCTCCGTCACGAACTGCGATACCGGCTGAATCATAGCCACGGTATTCCAGCTTTGCCAGGCTGTCCAGAAGAATAGGAGCTGCCTGTCTTGGTCCAATATAACCAACTATTCCGCACATAGTTTTATCCTTTCCTATAAGGTAAAAAGAAAGCGCCGGATCGTCTGAGCCTGACGCCTTTTATTTCCGCATTTTTAACAATATAATCCAAAAAGCCCGAAAAAGCAAACTTTAGCTTACCATAAGGGCCTTGGATAGAGGCCTTCTTCTGCCATCTGCAGAAAGCGTTCTCTTGCTGACGGAAGATCCTCCTGATAAGTGATACCGATCCATTTGTCATTTGTAGCCAGAACCTTCACACTGGCCTTTCCTTCCCGGATCAAATCGTCGATCACAACCGGAACCATATACTCCTTCTTCAAAGGATCCTTGCCTTCTTCTGCTAAAAAGGCTGCAAAACGTTTTTCCAATTCCTGCATAAAGCCGGCCGGAACCGCCCACATATTCATGGAAACGCTGCTGTCCGGAGAAATGATCTCCCGAATCTCCTCGGTCTCCGTAACGGCCTTTCCCTTTTCAAGCTGAATGCCTTCTCCCTCTACCACATGGAGAAGCATATCATTCTCATCCTTAATACAGATGCCACGATTCACCGTTCCGTTCTCGCTTACGGTATTTTTCAGGGCAAAGCCTGCCATAGCGATTGGAAGAAACCCTGCCTCTGCCTTCTTGCTTTCCTCTTCTACCAGAAAATCATGAAGAACCCGGAATCCTTCTTTTCCGTAATAATCATCCGCATTGATAAATACAAAGGGTCCTTCTACCGCATCCTTTGCTGCCAGGATCGCATGACCTGTTCCCCAGGGTTTTTTCCTTCCCTCCGGCAGGCTATATCCTTCCGGCAGAGCATCCAATTCCTGAAATACATACTCTACTTCAACCTGTGAAGCGATTCGATTTCCAATGATCTCCTTAAAGGCTTCCTCAATCTCTCTTCTGATTACAAAAACGACCTTATCAAAGCCTGCTTCTATTGCATCATAGATGGAATAATCCATGATGATCTCTCCATCCGGGCCTACCTTTGTCAGCTGTTTAATACCTTCTCCGAAACGGCTGCCCAGACCTGCTGCCATAATCACTAATGTTGTTTTCATTCTTTTTCCTCCGCGCTTACTATGCAGATTATAACACAAAAAAGAATCTTAAATTGCCCCTCTTTTCATTTGCTTCTGATATTGTATTATGCAATAATAAATAAATTGTAGATGTAAAAAAAGCGTAAAACAAACTTCAAAGAAGGTCTCTTACATGAAAAAAAGAATTCTTAATTCTATCCTGGTCGCTTTGATATTTATTATCATGGCGGTCTTTCTATATCTCTCAAATATGCTTAGCAAGATCGGCAGTCTGGATTTTGTCTCTGCAGATGCTTCTATCTCTGCAGATGCCCTTTCCGGAGACGCTTCGGCCGATGCCGCCCTGCAGGCTCTTCTGGATCTGAACGGAATTGATCCGACAGCTCTCTCCAGTGAGCATGTCACCAACATTCTCCTGATCGGCTATGACCTTCGTACTTACGAAACAGAAGAGGATGCCAATCGGGAAGGTGCTGTGGATACCAGTACCCAGAGATCTGATACCATGATCATTCTTTCTATTAATCAGGATACCAACCAGGTCTCTCTGGTCTCTCTGATGAGGGATATGTATGTGCCGATCCCCGGGTATAACAGTAACCGACTGAATACCGCCTTTGCTCTTGGTGGTGCAGACCTGCTTGAAGAAACGGTCGAAAGTGACTTTGGCGTGGAGATTTCCGGTACTCTTGCCGTAGATCTTGCCGGTTTCCTGGATGCAATGGATGTCATCGGAGATGTCGATGTGGAACTGACAGCCGAAGAGGCTGAGTATATCAATGAACACAGCAAATTCGGAACGGCAGATGACAAATGGTCCAAGGTAACCGAGGATTGGAACCTGACCGAGGGACTGAATACCCTTACCCCAAATCAGGCTCTGGCCTATGCCCGTGTCCGTAAATTCGGTAACTCTGACTATGACAGAACAACCCGGCAAAGGAAACTGCTTTTTGCTATTTATCAGAAGATACTCCAGGCTCCTTTGAAGGATCAGCTGGCGATCGCCAATGAGGTACTGCCCTGCTTTTCCACCAACATTCCGACCGGAGATCTTCTGAATTACGTATATGCCATTATCAGCAATCATATGGAAATGCGGACAGATATGCGTCTTCCGATTGACGGTGCCTTCACCAGCTCCCGCATTCGTGGCATGTCCGTTCTGGTTCCCGACCTTGCCGCAAGCCGCGCTGCCCTTCAGCTCTACCTCTATGGAGATACCAATGTAGAAAAAGAAGGCGTTGATGTAGAACTGGATGAAAACAATAATGTCGTAGTCAAGAGTGCCCGAGGCAGCTCTTCCAGCTACAGCACCAGCTCCGACTATTACGATTATTCGAATTATTATTACTATGATTACGGTACTTCCGATTATAGTTCTTCCGGATCGGATTCCGGCTCTTCTGCCGGCAGCAGCGAAGAGACCGGTTC
Organism: Prevotella sp. CAG:279; assembly: GCA_963637505.1. Classification (GTDB taxonomy): domain Bacteria; phylum Bacillota; class Clostridia; order Lachnospirales; family Lachnospiraceae; genus RUG14243. The sequence continues at coordinate 25,807 of CAVHNP010000005.1, read as the reverse complement.
TAAGAAAACAGAGAATCAGCAGAGCTCTTCTTCCTCTGCCGGCTCCGGTGGATCCGCTTCTTCTACTACTCCGTCCTCCGGCTCATCAGCTAGTTCAGGTTCCGGTTCTTCCGATTCCGGTTCCTCAGCTGGTTCAGGTTCCGGTTCTTCCGACTCTGGCTCTTCCGGCAGCTCCGGTTCAGCTGGATCTTCTGACTCAGGCTCTTCCGGCGGTTCTGGTTCTGGTGGATCTTCCGACTCCGGTTCCTCCGGTGGTTCAGGATCTGGTTCTTCCGACTCTGGCTCTTCCGGCGGTTCAGGGTCTGGTGGATCTTCTGACTCTGGCTCTTCCGGTGGCTCCGATTCCGGTTCTTCCGACTCTGGCTCTTCAGGTGGCTCCGATTCCGGTTCCTCCGGCGGTGAGACCGGCGGAGAAGCGCTTCCGGAAGGGAATTCACTTACAGTTGAAGAGTAATGCTTATTGGGATCTCTCAATCGCGTAATAAAAAGGCTGAGAATGATTCTGCCGGATCAAAACCACGCTCTCGCTCGAGGAAAAACCCAGCAGATGCTAAGCTCGAGGCACATGTTCCATGCACCTCTTGCTAAGCACTGGGGTTTTTCAACGGTTTTTGATCCTAGGCAGAACATCTCAGCCTTTTATGGCATTGCCATTCTTATTTCTCAATTCTCAAGGGCTAAAACTGGTTTGTTTCTTAGCTCCTTTTCCCCATCAGTCTCTCTCTTCCATTTCATCTACAAAGAAGCGATGCTCCCCTTCTCCGAGAATCTCCTTCGCTGCCTCCTCTCCGGCAATTCTTCCGGAGTTCAAGGCAAAGCCAAAGCCATGGCCGCTCATCTCTACATTGTAAACATCCGCATCCGCTCCGCCGAAGTCTACACCTGCAACAAAAAGATTGCCCAGGGGAAGCTGTTTGTCATTCAAGGCATGGAAGGTCTCATCCACACGGATTCCGCCGTGGGTGATCAGCATATCACAGCCTGCCTCTACCGCATATATCGTGCCTTCCAGAGGCAGCATATAGTCCGCCTTCTTTGCAAAGATTCCATCTCTTCCGGATCTGCAGGCTTCGTTATAGACTCTGATTTCCTCTTCTGCCACAGAAGGATCACAGCCGATAAAGTCAGCCAGTTCCTTCACGGAAGAAGTCTTGCAAACGATGCCGTCTACCTGTGCCCTTTCTAAGGCAGCGCCCAATTTTTCTTCTGCGTCTAAGGGAATATGGATCAGTTCGATCATATCCCTGCCGTCCGATAAGGTCTTTTTCAGCATTTCCTCTGAGAAGAGAACCCATACCTTTGTTTTCGGCTGACGCATAACCGCATTGGCTGCCATCGCAAAATTATAAACAATGCCTTCATCTGCAAAACGTCTGCCAAAGGCATTCAGCCATACATTGTAAGGCTTGCCCAGCTGCAGGTTCAGGGGCGCATGTCCTTTGATCTTCGGTGCTGCGATCTCCATTGTCCAATGTCCGTCTACATCTGCTCCGGCGTTCAAAGCCATCTGCAAACCATCTCCTGCATAACGCAGTCCGCCGCCGGCCGGTACCTCATCAAACTTAAAGGTGGGATAATATTTTTCGATCAATTCCCTGTTCCCGGAAAAACCGCCGGTTCCGATGATCACCCTCTGAGCCTCAACCATGATCTCTTCCCCGTCTTTGCCGATTCCGTAGGCACCGCAGACCCTGTCATCGTCATCCTTGATCAGCATCTGTCCTCTGGTATTGGTCAGGATGGTCACGTTCTTTTCCATACAATACTTCTTCAGGGCCTTCATCACGACACTGCCGGCATTTTCTTTCTCACTGCAGATATGGAAAACCTCCGGTGCCTGATTTGGGATATGGTGTACAACATCCGTAAATTCTACACCTTTTTCTGTCAGCCAGCTGATCGTATCTCCGCTTTTCTCGATCAGAGCCCTGATGATCCGACCATCGATCTTCCAGTGGGAATAGTTCATGCAGTCCCGGAAAACCTGATCCTTATCTGCAAAGATCAGCTTTCTCTTCTGCAATTTGCTGTCTACCGCAAATACGCCGCGGGGGAAAAGACCGTTTCCTCCGACATTGGCATTTGCCTCCATGACAAGAACCTGAACTCCCTTTTCTGCTGCTGCAGCTGCCGCTGCCATACCTGCTGCGCCTCCTCCGATGACAAGAAGCTGTGCCTTATATGCTTTCATACGATGTTCCCCTTTTCCTCTCTTTTTCTTTTTCCTTAAGTTGCCTGCAAGTCTTATCCCGATCCATACACTCTCCCTAAGATAGGGGCATCCTGCACGGAAAAGACTTTGATACTATAAGCCTAAATAATATAAAACCAGGTTTCCTCTGTCGGATCTTCTTCTTCTTTTCTTTTTACATCTCCGCTGTTCGTTACCTGCAGTTCCTGGGTCTTATTGCTGACACGGGAATTCTCATCCACGCTGCTGGTAATGAAGGCATTTCCGCCGATGATGGACCCCTCTCCGATCACGGTTTCTCCGCCCAGAATTGCCGCATTGGCATAAATGGTTACATTATCCTCAATGGTCGGATGTCTCTTTACTCCCTTCAGCTTCTGACCGCCTCTGGTGGAAAGGGCACCGATGGTAACACCCTGGTATACCTTTACATGCTCGCCGATGATCGATGTTTCTCCGACAACGATTCCTGTACCGTGATCCATAAAGAAATAGCGGCCGATCGTAGCGCCCGGATGAATGTCGATTCCGGTCGCGCTGTGGGCGATCTCTGTCATCATTCTCGGAATCAGAGGCACTCCCATCAGAAAGAGCTCATGAGCCAGCCTGTAGGTTGTGCTTGCACGGAAGCCCGGATAGGAAAGAACGATAATCTCCTTGGATTCCGCTGCCGGATCTCCGTCATAGAAGGCCTGCAGATCTGTATCTACCAGCTCACGGATCTTCGGGATCCTGCTCATAAATTCCAGTACCATTTCTTCTGCCTGGGCTGCTCTGACACTCTCATCTGCTCCTGCAAACTCCGCATGATAATTTAAGGCAATGATAATCTGCTTTCTTAAGTTATAGCTGATGTCCTCGATAACAACGGACATTCTGTTATTGTAATTGTAACCGCGAAAGCTCTTTTCTCTGTAATAACCGGGGAAGACGATCATCATCAGCTTCCGGAGAATATCCTCAATGACATCTCCGTCCGGCTGGTCAAAGACATTGGTCTTATCCACATCTCTTCCCTGTAAATAATCCTCCAGGATGGAATCGATCACTTCCTGGATTTTCTTATTCATTCCCATTTTCTATCTCCTGCTCTCTTTTCTACTGCTTCTGTCTGCTCTTTTATGCAAGGGCAAGACCTTCTGCTTTGATCACAGCAATCACATCATCTACATATTTTTCGGCAAGCTCATCCGTCTTTGCCTCAACCATAACGCGCACCTTGGGTTCTGTACCGGATGCACGCAGTAAGATTCTTCCTTCTCCTGCCAGCTCTTCCGTTACCTTTTCTGCCGCTGCCAGAACGGCCGGATGCTCCTGGGCTGCCTTCTTATCCTTTACGATAATATTCTTCAGGCACTGGGGATAGGTCTTCATCTCATCCGCCAGCAGAGCCAGACTGCTCTTCTTCTCGATTACTGCCTGCATTACCATCAAAGAGGTCAGAATACCGTCTCCGGATGCTGCATACTTACTGAAAATAATATGACCGCTCTGCTCTCCGCCCAGGCTGTAGCCATTCGCCATCATATTTTCTGCCACATATTTATCGCCGACTGCTGTCTGCTCGGAACGCATTCCTTCTGCCTCGAGTGCCTTATAAAGGCCAAGGTTGGACATGACTGTTGTCACAACCGTATCCTGACTCAGCTGGCCGGTCTCCTTCAGATATTTTCCGCAGACAAACATGATCTTGTCTCCGTCAACCACATTGCCCTTTTCATCGACTGCCAGGCAGCGGTCTGCGTCACCGTCATAGGCAAAGCCGCAGTCCAGTCCCTTATCCACGACAAGATTCTGCAGTCCCTCGATATGGGTAGAACCGCAGCCCCGGTTGATATTCACCCCGTCCGGCTGATTATTGATCACGGTAACCTGGGCTCCCAGAGCCTCAAATACAGCCTTCGCAATGGCAGAGGAGCTTCCGTTGGCACAATCCAGGCCGACCTTTTTATTCTTGAAAGCCCTGGTCGGAATGGTCATAAGATAGCCGATATAACGGTTTCTTCCTGCAGAATAATCAATCGTACAGCCGATCTTATCTCTCTTTGCATAAGGAAGCTCTCCGATCTCTCCATCGATATAAGCCTCGATCTGCTCCTCGATCTCGGCCTCGATCTTCTGGCCGTTTGCCCGGATGATCTTGATGCCGTTATCATAGTAAGGATTATGAGAAGCCGAGATCATAATGCCACAGTCGAATTCATCTGTTCTTACAATATAAGAAACAGAAGGAGTCGGTGTTACATGCAAAAGATAGGCATCTGCTCCGGAGGATGTTAAGCCTGCACAGATTGCCTCTTCCAGCATATAGCTGGAACGGCGGGTATCCTTGCCGATGGCAATTCTCGCCTTCTGATCCTCATGCTGCTGACCGTAATACCAGCCCAGATAACGTCCGATCTGAAATGCCTTCAGGGCATTTAATTCTACATTTGCCTCTCCGCGAAATCCATCTGTTCCAAAATACTTACCCATGCTTACTTTTCCTCCCTGATCTTTGCAATGCTGCCGTCCACTTTCCAGATAGAGGAAGCCGGAAGCACTCCTCTTACGCAGCTGGTCGGATAAACTCTGCTCTCTCTTCCGATCACGCTGCCCGGATTCAATACGGAATTACAGCCAATCTCCACATGATCTCCCAGCATAGCACCGAATTTCTTAATTCCGGTTTCGATTTTCTCTTCTCCGTCCTTTACGACAACCAGAGCCTTGTCTGATTTGACATTGGAGGTAATGGAACCTGCTCCCATGTGACTGTAATAACCCAGAATAGAATCTCCTACATAATTATAATGCGGAGTCTGCACGTGATCGAAAAGGATCACATTCTTCAGCTCTACGGAATTACCAACCACACAATCCGCACCGACTAAGGCAGAACCTCTGACAAAGGCACAGTGTCTGACTTCCGTATTCGGTCCGATGATAGTTGCCTCACCCAGATAGGCAGAGGGAAATACGCTGGCACTTTTATGTACCCAGACATGCTCACTTACCTCTTCATATTCCTCCGGATCCAGAGTCGGTCCCAGCTGAAGAATAAAGTCCTTGATTCCCTTCAATGCCTCCCAGGGATAGGTAAACTGCTTTAAATATTCTCCTGCCAATGTATGATCCAGATCATATAGCTCTTCTATTGTATACATATAATTTCTCCTTTTATCTGCGTCCCGCCCCGGCAAAAAGCTGCTCTCCTGCTTTTCTGAGCCAACCACTTTCTTTTCTTCAGGACATAGGTATTTATATTATTGTGTTTTCAGGGACTGCTGTCAAGAAATAGCCGTAATTCTTGCGGAATCTCCCTGCTTTTCTGTCTTGTCATCCCTTCTGCCTTCAGCGTACAATATGCCTATGATGAATTTTCGAACCTTAGAATATTTTACCCTTGTTGCCGAGGAAGGAAGCATCCGCCAGGCAGCCAAAAAACTCTATATTTCCGAACAGTCTCTCTCCGAAGCAGTCCGCCGCCTGGAGCAGGAAGTCGGTACGCCTCTTTTGCTTCGCAGCAGGCCCTGTCAGCTGACTCCGGCCGGCCGGATTTTCCTTCTGCATGCCAGGGAGATTCTCAGACAGAAAACGCTTATGCTGGAAGAGATCGATCAGATCCTTCATCCCCTGGGGGAAGGCAAGGTTCTGATCACCATCGGACCTATGGGAGTTCCGGTCTTCCTGCCGGAGCTGATTGCCCTTTTCCACAAACGCTATCCCGCCTATGAGGCCGAGATCCGGATCAAGACAGATGACAAGTTGGATCACTTTTCCCCGGAAGAGCTTTGCTTTCTACCCGTCAAGGAAAGAGAAGATCTGGAGCGGATCGTCCTGATCCGGGACCGGATGCTTCTTGTCGTCTCCTCTGACCTTCTGGAAAAAACCTTCGGAGATCGCCTTTCCGATCTGCTGAAGCAGCTGGAAAAAAGACATGATATTCTCTGCCTGCAGGAGCTTCCCTTTATTGACTGGAAACTGGATCAGGCAAACTCCTTTATCGATGCCCTTCGCCGTCTGGATCAAAAGGGCTTTTCTCCGAAGGTGATCTCTTGCTCTAAAAATGTAGAAAGCAATCTGGAATTCTGCCTCCAAGGGCTTGGCGCCCTTCTGATCATGGAAAACATGCTGGAGTATCTTCTGAAAAAGCGCAGTCCGGCGGATGTCGCAAAGCTATGCCGTTTTCCGATGGAAGAGGAAAGCTCCTCCTTTTTATCCTTATCCTATCTGAAAGGCAAAAACCTAAGTCAGGCTGAGGAGGCCTTTATTGACCTGGCTAGGGACTTTTTCCGGCAAAACTCCGCTGAAAAACTTTTTACCTAGGAGAGGGCAGCCATCCGCTTCGTTTCCGACCCGGGTCTGCTTGTAGAAAATACCATATTTCCGGCCTAGTTCAGGATTTTTCCTTAGCTGTCCCCCTTTTTTCGTGTTCGACAGGGCAAATCCTTCCTTTTATAGTAGCTCTCATAGGGAGGTACTATGTATGAAAAGAAAACAATTTGCAGCAGTACTCATGTGCACAGCAATGACAGTGGGGCTTCTGTCCGCCTGCGGCAGCTCAGGAGCGAAGTCAGCAGACAGCTCGGCCGATGCCTCTGCTGATGCTCCTGCAAGCGGAGATGTGGCAGTCCCTGCATCTGCTGACGGCACACAAAACTCAGAAAGCGGAGACACAGCTATGATCCTAAACAAAACTTCTGACGGCTATGATCTTGATCTGGCCAATTATGCTAAAGACTGGGTATACCTTGCAGACTATGACTGCTATGCCCTGGAAAACGTCGTCTATTGCGAAAAGCCCCTGGTGACTTCTCTTCAAAGCATGAACATCTATGTTCCCTCTGCCTATATGAATGAGGATGGAAGCATCAAGAAGGACGCTGTCCTAAATGGCTACACAGCAGAGACGGCTCCCATTATTTATAAGAATGGTGTGGCAGGCTATATGGAAGCTTCCCCAGTGGCTATTTCAGACAGCGAGAAGGAATATATGGAAGCCGGCTTTATTTATATCTCTGTCGGCTCCAGAGGAAGAGCCACCCAGCTGGAGGACGGCAGCTATGTCGGCAAATCCCCTTACGGTCTGATTGATCTGAAGGCCGGCGTTCGTTTCTTAAAGCATAATGACTCTGTCCTGGCCGGCAGCAGCGACCGTATTATCTCCGTTGGCACCTCTGCCGGCGGCGCCCTCAGTTCCTTATTAGGTATCACCGGAAACAGCAAAAATTACGACTCCTATCTGGAAGAGGCCGGTGCGATCATGGACGAAAGCGATGAGATCTATGCCGCTCAGTGCTATTGCCCCATCACTGACCTGGAAAATGCAGATAAGGCCTACGAATGGGAATACCATGCAGATACAGACTACCTTGGCTTCTTAAGCCCGGGCGGCAGCCTGAGCGACTTCCAGCAGGCTCTCTCTGACCAGCTTTCCGAAGAATATGTTTCCTATTATAATAGTTTGAATCTGGTGGATTTTGATGGAAATGCCCTGAGCCTGGACTCTGCAAGAAGCGGCTCTGCCTATGACTTTATCGAAAGCCAGCTGGAAGCTTCTGCCACAAAATACCTGACCAAGCTGGAAAAGGGAGAAGTGGAAGCCGATTACAGCCTAGAGGATTACCTCTCCGGTAATTACAGCTATGAAGAAATGGACTTTGCCAGCGGCAAAGCTATTGAAAAAGAGGGTCATGTCTACTCCGATTTTCTGGAATGGGACGGAGAAAATGCCACTCTTACAGACTTCGACAAGTATGTCACCTCTTATAACAGGAGACTGAAAACCTGTCCGGCCTTCGATGATCTGGATCTTAGTCAGGCAGAAAATCAGGAAATGGGAAGCGAAAATGTTGATGTGGTTCACTTTGACAAGAGCCTTGCTCCCCTTATCGCCGATCTGCAGGAATCCTATCCGGAGGAATATGAGACCTACTATGAGGCTTATGCCGCAATTGATCAGAATGATAGCCTGAAGCAGAAGCTTTATCTCCTGAATCCCATGAATTACCTGGGCAGCGAGGAGGACTGTGACACGGCCCCCTATTTCCGTATTCGCGTCGGCTCCTTCGATCCTCATACCTCTCTCACCGTTTCCATGAATCTGGCACTGAAAATCGCCGAGACAAAGGATGCGGATGTTGACTATGCCATCGTATGGGATCAGCCTCACGGCGAGGCAGACTATGCCGGTGAATTCACTTCCTGGGTGGAAGGAATTACGCAGTAAAAAATGGTGCTATAGAACAAAATATGTTGAAGGTTAATCCACGGCATAAAAGCCGAGATTCACAATGCTGTACTGCAAAGTGTGATGATATGCACGCAAAAGACGGTAGCGAGGCTTCCGTAGGGAGCTGCAGGCTGGCAGCGCAGACGAGAGCACTGTGCCCAAGGGGCCGAAGGGCTTTAGCCCTGAGTGAGCGCGGAGCGCGAGTTTTGCGGTAGTCTGTGCGAATAAGCCGCCTGCGGCGAGTAGGAACGGGACATGCGGCACATCGCTGTCGCGATATGATATGTAATGAAGCGTGTCTTTTGCGGCATATCTCACACCTGCAGTACGAGAGTTGATCTATATTTATCTTACTTATATTTATAGAAACCTTCTCCGGAAGACATGCCGAGCTTTCCGGCATCAATGTATTCCTTCAAAACTTTTTCCATCTTCTTGAAATTATAAGGCAGCATCATCTTCTTCAGAATCGGTGAGAAGAGACCCGGTACGCTCTGGTACTGCTTTACGATATTATAAGCGGTCGTGATACCTACCGTATCGAAGATTTGGAAGGGGCCCTTGGGTGCTCCGGTTCCTCTGGTCCAGGCAAGATCGATGCTCTCCGGATCAGACACGCCCGATACGTAAAGATCAAGGCCGCTGAGCAGGAAGGGAACCAGCATGGAATTCAGAAGATAACCGCTCTTCTCCTTATGTACCGGCAGTCCGATCATGCGGATATCATTGGCAAATTCCAGAACCTCATTAAAATAGGTCTTATTTGTCTGATCCTGCGCCATAACCTCTGCCGTATTGTTCTTCCAAATGGAGTTAGCGAAATGCAGGGAAAGGAACTTCTGCGGTCTGCCTGTATATTTTGCAAACATAGAAGGAAGAAGGGTGGAAGAATTCGTTACCAGAACCGTCTTCTCCGGAAGAAGGGGTGCCAGCTTCTGATAAAAAGTGATCTTATCCTTTTCGTTTTCTGCCATACACTCAATCACCAGATCGGCATCCTCTACCGCCTTGGCCATATCCAGCTCCAGCTTCAGATTTTCATAAGCCGCCTCTGTCTTTGCCAGGCAGACCTCCTGATCAAACTTCTCACTGTCTGCGATTCCCGCACACCAGTCGCCGCTGCCATCCGCCATGCCATGGATCGCATCAATATAGGTCTGCTTCAGATTATCAATCTTCGGCTGGGTTCTTCCGATCGAGCCCTCACTCCGAAGCCAGATTGTTACATCTGCTCCGCAATATGCAGTCTGAAAAGCAATCTGGCTACCTAATACGCCTCCGCCCGCAACTACTACCTTCTGATATTTCATATCTTATCCTCGCTTTCTTTTTATTTTATCGTTTTGTTAGTCTATTAATTTATGAATTGTCTTATTATATCATGCACAATAATGCCATACAAGCACTGTTTATTTTCTGACAAAATGACGAGGATTTTCAAAAAATTCTTATGCACTATTTTGTGAAGTCCTTCCTTATGTTATATTAAAATTTAACAATGGAAAGCAGACCACCTGCCTTTCCTAAGTAATTCACCTGGCAGGCAATCTCTCCTGCCAGCATATGATGAAGGAGAGAAAGAAGTATGAAAAAAGAAAATGAAAATTCGCCCTCAGCTTTGAGCAAAGAAGAAAAAAAGGCGATGAAAAAGGAAGAAAGGCTTGCGAAAAAAGCCCGCTGGAAAGAGCAAACAGCGGAGCGCAAAGCAGCCCGAAAGGCAAAAAGACTGGAAAAAAAGAACCGCTATAAGGACGCTCCCTTTCTTATCAAATTCTGGCACAAGTTTTTGTTTAAGTTTCTGATCGTCCTCCTTGTCCTCATTGGATTTGGCAGTTATCTCGTTTCACCTTCTGGTATTCCCCTGCTTGCTAAAGTTATTATCCCCATCTATAATGCCCGGAAGGATCGTCCGGTAGATCAGGATAAAATTTACACCCTATCGCCCAAAGATGAAACAGGCGATGCCAGAATCCAGGCCATGGATCCCGTTGACGAGGATGACACTTGGACGATCTGTCTCTATATCGTCGGTTCTAATCTGGAAGACATGAATGAAAATGATCTTTCCGATGCTACCAAAATGCTGGTTTCCAGTATAAAAGAACAGAATATGCAGGAGAAAGTCTCTGCCAATGCATCTCTTATACCGACTTATGCGGCAGAGCTGAAAGAAAAAGGTTTGGATCTTCCGGAATACATGTATGAGCCGATGCATCCTACTGCATCCAGCCAAAATGTAACGGAAGACGTTGTTGTCGCGGATATGCCCGGCTGTGCATCTACAGATATCAATGAAGTCTGCAGTGGTATCTGGTCTGATAAGATCAATATCGTAATTCAGACAGGTGGTGCCACCAGGTGGAGTAATTCCCGGATTAACCCCAACAAAACCCAGCGCTTTGAATACAAGGATGGCCGCCTGATCGAGATTGAAAATCTTCCTCTTCAGGACAGCTGTGATCCTTCTACCCTGGCTGATTTTATGTCCTATTGTGATGATAATTATCCGGCAGATCACAGAATGCTTGTTCTCTGGGATCATGGCGGTGGCTTTGCCGGCTATGGTGTAGATGACATTTTCGGAAGCGGTATGAGCCTGGCAGATCTGCAGGAGGCCTTCTCCCTAAACTATGAAGCAGATCCGAAGAATCCGCATTTTGATATTATCGGCTTTGATGCCTGCCTGATGGCATCGACAGAAGTGGCACATTCCCTCTATGGCTATGGCCAGTATCTTGCTGCCAGTGAAGAGGTTGAACCGGGAGACGGCTGGGATCATTCCGCCTATCTGCAGGCGATGTCCTCCGATGCTACTCTAAGTCCCGCAGCCATCATAGAAACCATTGCCGATTCCTATGTAGATCACTACATGACGCAGAATTATAACAGTCAATGGCTTGGTATTTCCCAGGAGGTAACCTTCTCCGCGATTGATATTAATGCCGCTGAAAAGACCTATCAGGCCTATTGTGACCTGAATGAAAAGCTCCTTCAGGATTCCATCCAGGATATTTCGGTCCTTTCCGAAATCGGAAATGCAGCCAATAATTCTACCAGATTTGCCAGCTCCTATTACCAGATTTACAATACCATTGATCTGGGTAATTACATGGAGGCCTTATCTGAATACTATCCGAAAGAATGCCAGAAGGTTCTTGATAACCTGAATGACGCCATTCTTTATCACAGAGAAAGTGGTTATCTGTCTGATTCCACCGGTCTCAGTATCTACATGCCGGTATATGTTCGGGGTGCAGGTGGACTGATGTATTGCATGAAATATGTAAATCAAGTTTCAGAAGATACCGCTACCAGAGCCCTCTATTACTACAAGATATCCGGCTGCCTCAATGACGAGTTCCAGGCTTATGCCGATTCTATGAACTATGGAACGGCAAAAACGATCGACACCAAAGCCCTTCAGAAGCTGGATACGAATGAGATCACCTTAACAGATGACGGCTTTAGTCTGACCCTCAATGAAGACCAGATGACAAATGCACAATCTGCAAAACTCGAAATCGGATACTATGACAAGGATGAGAATGTGATTGTCTCTTATGGTCAGGCAGCAGCCGTTTCCGTCTCGGGTGATGGTCAGGTAAGTACAGACTTTGATGGTCAGTGGATCACTCTGGATGATAGTCCTCTGGCTACAGAAATTGTCGGAGAAAGCAGCACTTCCATTTCCTACAGAAGTCCTGTTTCTATCAACGGCATAAAGAAATATCTCCTTCTTTCCTATGATAAGGAAAGCGGAGATCTGACCGTTACCGGCACAACGGATATGAATACAGAAACTGACCCCTCTGCCGCAGAAGCCTATGTCATCGATAAGAATATCACTACCCTGTCAGTCGGTGATTCTATCTGCCCGATCTATGAGGTCAGCGACACAGACGGAGGTAATACAACCAGCCAGGCAGGAAGCACTGTCACATACAGAGCAACTACAAAAGCTGCCATGAAGCCCCTGCCCCGCGGTTCCTACCTGGAGGCAATTGTTCTGACAGATATCAGGGGTGATGACTATTACTCCGCAATCGTAGAGCAGACGATCAAGGCCGGAAAGATCGTAGATCAGACGGTTAATGCAGACTTTGCAGGAAGCAGTTATTAAAGCAGAACTAAGATAAAGTAAACAAAAGGCCGAGAATGATTCTGCCGGATCCAAAACACTCTCTCGCTCTATATCGTATCGCTTTAGCGATGCGATGCACGCGAGGCGCCATCGTGCAAAGCATGATTTAAAATGGCGCCGGAGTCTTAACGGTTTTTGATCCTAGGCAGAACATCTCGGCCTTTTTGCAACTGTGATTAGCCATCAAAATATTTTTGTCCTATAGCCCTGCGACATCTTATCGCATCTTCTGAATCAGCTCAAACACCTCCGGATGCCTCTCTTTCAGATGCGCATCCAATATATGCCTGCGCTCGCGGAAACGCTCCGCCATCTCCGGATGATTCTCTGCGATCCGTCTGTGGATTTTTTCTCTCTGTTCCTCGAATTTCTGAGCCAGAGCTGCCTCATCCTTTCCGGAAATACGTACGATTTCCTTCAGATGCTCTTCCAAATGCTCCAGCCATTCATCCATATCAAGTTCATCCATATAGGACCAGCTTCCATGTAAAAGAGACTCCAGATCCTTTGTCTCCTTGAGATGTTCGATCTGATTCATGATCTGCTTTTCCATTTCTTCCTCAGCATCCGGTCCAAAGGCCCAGACAAACTCCTGTACCCTGTTATCTGCCCGTTTCAGTGAAGCACTTCTTCTCTTATTCTCCACAGCCCCTTCCAAGGGATAGGGTCTGCTGTAGCCCATATCCTTCAAGGCGATATGGATAGTTCTTCTTACATTTCCCTCTTCGATCAAATGCCCCATTCCCAACTTCCTCATCTGGGTATTCAGCTCCGAGATATGCTCTGTCATATAGAAACGAATATTTCTTTCCTTTAAGGATTTACTCAGAAGCTCCAGACGGTCTGCCGCCGTAATATCAATACTGCCGATACCGCTTGCATCCAGAATTACGGCTCTGGTATCTTCCTTTATCGCAGCAGAAAGCTCTGTCTCCAGAACGGAAATATTCGCAAAGAAGAGATTGCTGCTGAAACGATAAATAATCACACCCTCTAAGGGATAAATCTGCTCCCCTTCCTTGAGATCCCGAAAATGCCGATGTCCGGGCTGTATTCCGAGAAAGCAGGTTGCCGGCTTGGCAGAACGGATGATCATCTCTGTAAAGGAAAGGATAATACCGATCAATACGCCATTGATCGTACCCAAAAAGAGTACCCCGAAAAAGGCTCCCCAGAAGATAACGCATTCCGTCCGGCTGATCTTCCAGAGACGAAAGGCCAATTCAAATTCGGTTGCTCCCAGAAGGGCGGAAATAACAATGGCTGTCAGCACCGGAACCGGCAGATAGGCGATAAAACCGGTTGAGAAAAGCAAAAGCAGGATCATGGATCCGCCTGCGACCAGACTGGTCAGCTGGGTCTTCGCCTGATACTGTTCTCCCATAGCCGTTCTGGACACCGAACCATTGATCGGACAGCAGCCGGTAAAGGCCGCCAGGAAATTACCCAGGGAGAAGGCAAGGATCTCCTGATTATCATCGATCTGATAGCGGTTTTTCTGGGCAAAATTATTCTCTGCCAAAAGGCTTTCTGCCATGATCACCACTGCAACAGAAAGGCTGATACTGATTGCTTCCTTAAGGGGAACCGCCGTAAAATCAGGCAGGCTCCAGACCGGCAGTCCGGGTTCTACCGCCGCCAGACTTACAATCCCCCATTGTTTCAAAGGAATTAACAGATTTAAAAGAGCGCCTCCTGCCATCAAAAGAACCGCCATGGGGAATTTGGGCAATAGCTTTTTACTGACCAAAAGGATTGCCAGAGCGATCAGTCCCAGAAGCAGGGAAGGCAGATTGATCTCCCTCGCACTTTCAATGATATGCTCAAAAAGTTCCAAAAATTCTCCGACACCGGCACTTCCTCCCATCAGTTTCGGAAACTGCATCAGGATAATAGTTGTGCAGATACCGGTGATAAAGCCTCCCATAACCGGAGCAGAAATATAATTGACCAGCTTACCGGCCTTCAGAAGGGAAAAGATCAAAAGCCAGAGAGCCACAAAAAAGGTCAAAACCGGCACAGCAGCGATCGCTTCTTCTGATCCGGCAGTGATATTTAAGCCCAAAAGAGCAGAGCCGATCAGAGCTGCCGGCGCCGCATCCACCCCGAAAATAAACTGAGGTGAGGTGGAAAATAATGCAAAGATCAGAATCGGAAAGACCGAACCGTAAAGGCCGTAGACGGCCGGCAGACCGGCGATCTGCGCATAGCCCATGGAGATAGGAATCGATACAGCCATAATGATCAGACCGGCCAGAAGATCCTTTCCCAGATTTTTCTTGTCATAATTTCTCAGTGTATATGCAAATTTCATTTTTTCTCCTTAGTCCCTGCCTTCATCTGTAAATCTCGCTTCGCATTGCTTCATAATATGGAAATACATGATTAAAAGTAAAGCAGATGCCAATATCCAGGCTGCCGGACCTGCCAGGCAGACACCCACATAGCTTCTCACTCTGCCGGCGATCACTGCCACGACACCTCTGCCGATCAGCTCTGCAACACCAGCCATCATCGGGAGAATGCCATAGCCCAGTCCCTGAATTCCGTTTCTGTACACATTTACAATGGTCAAGGGAATAAAGAAAAAACCAATGCATTTCAGATAAATATCAACGGAACTCATGATCAGCGAAATATCCTCTGAAACAAAAAGGTAGGTCATATATTTTCCCACCGTCATGATAAAGGCTGCCGCTAAAAAGGAATATACGATACCCATGATGGTACAGGCCTTGAAGCCCTCCCGAATTCTTTTAATATAGCCGGCCCCCATGTTCTGGGCTGCGTAGGTCGCCATTGTCGTTCCCATGGCTACATAAGCCTGGGTTACAACCTGATCGATCTTGCTGGCCGCCGTAAAGGCCGCGACCAGAGTCGATCCCAGAATATTCAAAGAAGACTGGACCATCATACTTCCGATCGCAGTAATGGAATACTGCAAAGCCATGGGAATACCGATCCCCAGCTGCTTTTTATAAATGCTGGCACCCACATGCAAATCTTCCTTTTTCAGATGCAGCTCCGGTATTCTAGCTATAATATAAAGAAGACACAGAATTCCCGCGCTTCCTTGGGCGATTACGGTAGCAATCGCTGCTCCCTTCGCCCCTGTATGAAACACGACAATAAACAGAAGATCCAGAAGAATATTCAACACGGCACTGATGATCAGAAAAAGAAGGGGCAGCTTACTGTTTCCGAGCGCCCTCAGAATACTGGATAAAAGGTTATAGAGCATCTGTGCCAGAATTCCCCCGCTGATGATCATGATATAGGCATAAGCATCTGCAAAAATATCGGAAGGCGTATTCATCAGGATCAGAAGAGGCTTCATAAAGGTCATAAATAGGATTGTCAGAATGAGACCGATGACCAGGGACAAAATACCCGCTCCCGCTACCGTCCTTCTCATTCCTTTCATATCCCCGGCTCCGAATTTCTGTGCCGTCAAAACGGTAAAGCCGGCGGTCATGCCCACAACAAAGCCATAGATCAAAAACATGATCGTGCTCGTACTGCCGACAGCAGCCAGAGCCTTATTTCCGACAAATTTCCCGACGATGATGGCATCTGCCATATTATAAAATTGCTGAAAAACATTGCCGATAAAGATCGGCATGGTAAATCCCAAAATAAGCTTCATAGGATTTCCGACCGTCATATCATTTTGCGCTGATCTCATTTTATCTTTTGCCTTTTCTTCCTTCTGTCGTCATTTAATTCGGTCAAAAAGTGTCTGCATCTTTCACAACCGCGACGGGTCGTTTTAGCGACACATTACCTTTTTGTCGCAGTGCGATCCCTGCGGAGATTTTTTCACATTCCTAATATTATATATCCACATTTTCCTATGTCAAGCAGCTCTTTTTTACGTTATAATGTGCATAACTTATTTGATTCATCAACAGAAATCAAAACTGATTAGGAGGTAAATAAAAAATGGGAAAACCAATGGCAGATTACGTAAAATTGCCCCAGCTTGAGGAATATAAGGAGTGGTTTAAGGATTTCGCAGATCTTTACCGTGAGGACGGAATTCTTCAGGTTACCTGGAAAACAAATGACGGACCTATGCATCATTCCGGCATGTCCCATCGAGCTTGCTCACAGCTGACCAGAGTTCTTTCTCTGGATTTTAAAAATGAAATCATCATCTTCACCCACATCGGAGACAGCTGGATGATTGAATCCGATCCGGAAGGATGGGAGACCTATTCCGAGCTTCCGACAGAGCGTTTCCAGCATCAGTATTTTGACGATACTAACCTCATCAAAAACATGGTATTCGATCTGGATGTACCGACAATCGGAGCTATTCCCGGACCGGGATTTCACTGGGATTCCGCCTTTCTCTGTGACGTAACGATCTGTTCCGATGATACGGTCATGGAAGTTCCTCATGCCCAGGGCGGTCTCGTACCCGGTGATGCTATGGGCTTGATGTGTCAGCATTATTTTGGAACAAAGCTTGGAAATTACTATATGACAACCAGCCGTCAGTTCACTGCGCAGGATCTCCTTCAGCATGGTGCAATCTCTGAGGTGGTTGAAAAAGATAAGGTCATGGATCGTGCCTGGGAGATTGCCCGTATGTGGAAGACCATGCCCTATGAGAACAGAACTATCATGTCCAACCTGGCAAAGAGACCTCTGAAAAAGCTCTTTGTAGAGGATCTGAAGCTTCACACAGTAAGTGAGCAGTATGGCTCCCTCCTTCGTATCGCTGCCGGTGATCTCGGTGATGAGAATTCTGCTCAGCAGGACGAAAAGTATATCAGCCATACCAGTGACTGGAGATATGCTACTACAGATATGCAGCAGCCGCAGACAGCAGAAAGCTGGCGCAATATGCCGAAGAAGGCAGAAGAATGGTTTAAAGCGGTAGAAGAAGGCAAAGAGGTCAATCCTTTTGCACCGAAGCCTGTAAAGGCTTATCGTCCTTCTCCGCAGAAATAAACGGCTTATAGGACAAAACCTGTTGATGGCTAATCCCAGCCACAAGGGCCGAGATGTTCTGCCCAAGATCAAAAACCGTTGACCCCCCCGTGCTAAGCTCGAGCTACATATACCAGGTATCTCTTACTAGGCACGGGGTTTTTGGGCTTATAGGACAAAACGAATTGATAGATGATTCCAACAGCAAAAAAGCTGAGAGTGACCCTGTGCAGAGCATCTCAGCCTTTTGATTGCAGAAATCCCGTCTTAAAGAATCAATCGGGCCGCACCGCAGATACCGGCAGTATTTCCAAGACTCGCCAGAACAAACTCGGTTTCCTTATTGGCAAAGAAAGCCCTTTCTTTAAAATATTTTTTCACATAATCCAGAAGGATCTCTCCCGCATTGGATACTCCTCCACCGATTACGATCACTGCAGGATCTGTCACAACAGCTATATTTGCCAGTCCATATCCCAGATATGCTGCAAATTCTTCTACGATTTCTTTCGCTACCGCATCGCTTGCTTTTAAAGCATCAAATACCGTCTTTGCTGATACTTCAGATGCTCCGAGAAGACTATCAGACTCATCCTTCTCTAAGCGCTTTTGTGCAAGCCTGGTCAAACCTGTTGCGGATGCATACTGCTCCAGACAGCCGGTATTACCGCAACCGCAGTGTTCTCTTTCTTCATAATTCATACAGAGATGTCCGATTTCTCCTCCTGCACCGTGGGCGCCCACCAGGGGCTTTCCGTCAATGATGATGCCACCTCCTACACCAGTTCCCAGAGTAACCATGATCATATTCTGCCGGCCTTTTCCGGCACCAAGCCACATTTCTCCCAGTGCTGCTACATTTGCATCATTACCCACTTCCGTACGAAGTCCGCAAAGGGTTTCCATTTCCCCCTTTACTTCTTTGTATGTCCAGCCGAGATTCGCTGTATTCTTTACAATTCCATCAGCCTTCACCGGCGCCGGAACCCCTATCCCGATGCCATTCACCTCTGCCTTTGAAATTCCTTTTTCCTCGAGTTTTGCCAGAATAGACTGACTGATATCAGGAAGAATTCTTTCTCCCTGATTCTCTGTATGTGTTTTTATTTCCCATTTATCGATGATCTCGCCCTCTGTAGAAAATAAACCCATTTTTACAGTTGTGCCACCGATATCAATTCCAAAACAGTATCTCATCTGATTTCCCATCCTTTTCATGTAAATAAACTTTAGCAGACCCTGGTGAATTCTATCGCATAGAATCTGCCGCCCCTCTTCGCTTTTTCATTTTCTTACGCAAGCTGCGTATTTCTTTTCCATTATATAACCTATCCTGTAAAATATTATAACTTTTTCATGTATTTCGTCGGAACAGATTTTGTAAGCCATACTCCATTGACTGATAGATAAAATTGGTATCCATCCTCATACATCTCATCGGCATGAATTTCATAAATGACCGGCTTACCATGTCTTGATCCAACCGTTTTTGCAGTCTGCTCATCTTTAGACAAATGAACATATAATCTGCTTTTCGGAATCAGTCCCTGCTCATCGATGGAAGAAACATACTTTTCTCCGGTTCCATGGTAAAGAACAACCGGTGGTTTCTTTTCGGGAAGTTCCACATCAACCGAAATGGAATGCCCCTGGTTTGCTCTGATCAATGTCTTATCTTCATTAAATGAAAACCGCTGCTTATTATCAGTCGCAACGATTTTCTCCAGCATCGCCATATCAATGTACTGTGTTTTGGAAATTCCATCAATTAATTCCGCAACCTTAGCCCAGCCATGCTCATCAAGTGTAATACCAATGGTTTCCGGCTTATGTCGCAGAATCAAGCTGATGAACCTGCTTGTTTTTGTTAGATCCATTTAAATCGCCTCGATCCGTCTTAAAAGTCAATTTCATATTCTAAATATCTACGAGACTCGTTTTTGACTTCATTGGCAACTGTAGCGTTTCCACAAACCTTCATTGCTTTTAGAACTGCGTCAATTTTGACAGCGTCACTTTCTTTGATGCCGGAAGAGTTGCTTAATTTGATAGAAATCATGTGATGTCGAAAGCTGTCTCCGCCAGTCATTCGAAGATGAATTAGATTCTTAACATTATCATCTTTCTGCAGATACACAAGCGTCGGTTTTTTAGGTGAATGTCCGTCCATCTCCATCTCAGCTGCTACATCAACCATTGAATATTTTTTTTCGGAGATATCGCGTTCTGCCTTGGTCTCTGCAATTTTCGCAGCTTTGATTTGAACCTTGCTTTTTACATCTGAAAAAGATGTGCATTCTTCCTTATAGGTGACTCGAAAATGCTTTGCACCTAAGTCCTGCGCTACTCGCTGGAGTTCATTGATACGTACTATCTTGAGATAGCTAAAATAATCATCTAAGCTGATGTAGTTATCTCTGGCAGTCGGATTTACATAGTAAAATTCACAATCAATATCCGGGTAGAAGGACAAACCAAAGGAATCCAGTGAATCCTTGAAAATATTGACAACGCGAAGGCCTCCTTTATCCGATAAATAACCAACAGAACCTTGGCAAACTTCACTTTCTATATACTTCTTATTTCTGTCTGTTATTCGAATCAATTTAGAGATGAAAAAATCTGCTGTATCCAAATCCTCCGGAAAAATAGGCTGCAAAAATTTACGTTCTATTTGTCTACGGCTTTCTTCAGCATTTTTCTTAACGGCAGAAGTACTTTTTTTTACAATGTCTCCAACAGAATCTGTAAATACTGACACATCGGTAAAATCGAGCTTTCCATCATCATTTTGATCTAATGTCTGAACAGCAAGATCTTTTGACTTATCAAGAAATTGCTTTGCAGCTTTTTTTGCGTCAACAAAATTCAGACCGATTCTTTTCTTTTCCATAGTACTTCCATCCCCTTACCACTAGATATTTTCTGTCGACCACGGTCAGTTTAATTATACAGGATGCCGGGAGCTGTTCCCACCGTCTTTCAGAGAAAATTGCGCAAAATAAAAAAGCGGAAATGATATCTTTTTACAAATCATCATTTCCGCTTTCCTATTCCCGTTCACGGGGGGATTCGAACCCCCGACCCCTCGCTTAGGAGGCGAGTGCTCTATCCTGCTGAGCTACGTAAACACGTTTTCCCGCAGTCATCAAAACTGACTGCTTAATATTCTACTCTTATAAACAAGGTAAAGTCAAGAAAACTATAAAAATTATGCTTTTTCTGCAAATTCAACTTCTCCGAGAAGCCAGATGCTTCCTCGGAATCTTCTGCCAACACGCGGTTCTCCGATCAGATCCCTCTCATTTATGCATACATTTAAGCCAATCTCATTGCAGAAGATCAAAAGGTGATAGAGCTTCTCATTTGTTTCGGAGTTAACCAGCTCCTTTACATCACAAATCTGCCCGATCACATAATAGGTATCGCTTTCAATGCCGCTCGGCATAAATGTAGATTCTACAATAGATAAAATATCCTCAGACTCGATTCTTTTGGAGATACTGTTATAAAGCTCCATATCATCCAGAGTCAGGGCTTCTATTGCCTCTTCATTTCCTTCTCTTGCCTCGGCAAGCAGCTTCGTTCTTCGAAAGCCGCTGTTTGCTGCTTCCTTTTGTTCTTCATCACTTCGCTCTATCAAAGGATGAAGAACCGGAAGCAAAACGGTTCCTCTGTTAGAAAGAGCCGTTAATTTTATTTTTCTCCGTCCGATATTGGAAGAATATTTTTTCCACTTAGATAGATAAGGAGTGGCATTCTGGAGATAGAAAATCAGACTTGCTCCCACTCTGACATCATCGATGATCCCGACAAAGGATGTCTGATTGGAATGCTTTTCAATCTCTACCTCTTCCACTGCATTCACCAGATATCCGGTAAAATAAGGGTAAAAATACTGAATCTGAAAGTTCTTCTTTTCATCAAAGATACCTCTTACGGCAATCCCGCAAAAGGAAGCAAATTCCCTTCGGAATTCTGCAATCGTCACTCCGTCTATCTCTACCATGGATCGGCTGGTCGGGTTCGTTACAACCCTTGTTACCAGAGCATCCTCATCTTGTATTGTCTTTATATTGGTAAAACCAACGCTACGCAAATAGTCGTGCATGCGTTCTCCTTATTTTCTGCGGATTGCGTCCAGACCACCCATATAAGGACGAAGTACTTCCGGAATTCTTACAGAGCCGTCTGCCTGCAGATTGTTTTCCAGAAAAGCGATCAGCATACGCGGCGGTGCAACAACGGTGTTGTTCAGGGTATGTGCCAGATAGTTGCCCTTTTCGCCCTTGATCCTGATATGCAGACGTCTTGCCTGTGCATCACCAAGGTTAGAACAGCTTCCAACCTCAAAATATTTCTTCTGACGGGGAGACCATGCTTCCACGTCACAGGATTTCACCTTCAGATCAGCAAGATCACCGGAGCAGCATTCCAGTGTTCTGACCGGAATATCCATGCTGCGGAAAAGATCTACCGTATTCTGCCAGAGTTTGTCATACCAGATTTTAGACTCTTCCGGCTTACAGATTACGATCATTTCCTGCTTCTCAAACTGATGGATTCGGTAAATGCCTCTCTCCTCAATACCATGTGCTCCTTTTTCCTTACGGAAGCAGGGAGAATAGCTGGTCAGGGTCAGCGGCATTTTTGCTTCATCATTTACCGTATCGATAAACTTACCGATCATGGAATGCTCGCTTGTACCGATAAGATAGAGATCTTCTCCCTCGATCTTATACATCATAGCATCCATTTCTTCGAAACTCATTACACCGTCAACAACTGCGCTTCTGATCATGAAAGGAGGAACGCAATAAGTAAATCCTCTATTGATCATAAAATCTCTTGCATAAGCGATTACGGCAGAATGCAGTCTTGCAATATCGCCCATCAGGTAATAAAAACCATTGCCGGCAACTTTTCTGGCTGCTTCCAGATCAATGCCGTCAAAGCTTTCCATAATATCTGTATGATAAGGAACCTCAAAATCAGGAACCACCGGCTCGCCGAATTTTTCGATTTCTACATTTTCACTGTCATCTTTTCCGATCGGAACAGAAGGATCAATGATATTCGGAATGGACATCATTACCTTTTTCAGTTTTTCCTCTGCTTCCTTTTCCTCTGCAGAAAGGGTATCCACACGGTCGGCATTCTTCGCGATCTCATCTTTGATTGCCTGTGCTTCTTCCTTCTTTCCTTCCTTCATCAGACCGCCGATCTGCTTGGAAAGTTTATTTTTCTCTGCACGAAGTGCCTCTACCTCCTGCTTGATCTCACGATTGCGCTTATCATACTCGATTGCTTCATCTACAAGCGGAAGCTTATGATCCTGAAATTTATTGCGGATATTCTGTCTTACTACATCCGGGTTTTCTCTTAAAAATTTTATATCGATCATCTTTCTTAATCCTTTCCATATGCCCGGCAATCCTTCTGTCAGGCAGAAACTAACAATATATTATTCTAATAGTTTTATTTACTCAGTGCAACTGAAACAGCCTCTTTTTCTTCTTCTGAAAGCAGAAGAACCGATCTGCCCCGGATAATTTCCTTTACATAAGTATAACAGCCTTCTCTTGTATGGATCGCATTGATCACAACTCCGTCATCCTGATCATTCAAAAGGGCTAAAGCAAAGCTCAGTCTGCCTCCCATATCCTGAAAAGCATTGTACTTTACAAGGCCATACTTCTGAAAAGAATGAATTTCACTTGATATCAGGCGATCAATGTCTCTCCTGTTTTCCTTTTCATTTTTTTCCACTTCATCCAGCTTATTGATCCTGCTCAGAAATATTTTTTCAAGAGACCGGGGACTTTTTCCCTTCATAAAGGTCTCATATCTCTTATTCATTCTGCCAATCTTAATAAAGGCAAGAATAACCAGAATGAATAAGATTAAAATAATAACCGCCATTCCGAGCATGATATAGATTGGGTCAATCCCATATGTTTCCAATATTTTACTGCTCATTCTTTCTCCCCGAACTATTGTTCTGCTTTACTTTATATTTTATCTGAATATTCTTACTTATTCCTTCCTGCTTTGCAGCATTTCCAGGATTCTCTCTAATTCGTCAACAGAGTAATAGGATATTTCGATTTTCCCCTTTCCCTTCTGATCCTTAATAGAAACTTTGGTTCCATAAATTTCTTTCAGATTATTCTCAAAATTTCGATAAATCAGATTTTCTCTTGATGAAAGCTCCGAATCCTTTTTTTCTGCGGGTTTCTTTTTTAAGAGAGCTTCCACTTCCCTGACACTTAAGCCCTTATCCACAATTTTAAGGGCAAGTTCATACTGTTTATCCCCATCCTCTATGGATAAAAGTGCTCTGGCATGACCGGCAGAAAGCCCTCCGTCTGCCAGCATCATCTGCACCCTTTCATCCAGCTTCAGCAGACGCATGGTATTTGTGATCGCGGACCGGCTCTTGGAAAGCCTGTTTGCCACATCCTCCTGCTTCAGATGGAATTCTTCCAGAAGCCTTTTATAAGCCTGTGCCTCCTCAATCGGATTCAGATCTTCTCTCTGAATGTTTTCGATCAGAGCGACTTCCATCTTTTCCTGTTCTGATATTTCCTTGATCATAACAGGGATTTCTTTCAGTCCGGCGAGCTTTGCTGCCCTCCATCTTCTCTCTCCCGCAATGATCTCATAATATTTTTCTTTTTTTTCTACCAGAAGAGGCTGAATAATGCCATATTTTTTTATGGAATCTGCAAGCTCCTGCAGGGATTCCTCATCAAAATGCTTTCTCGGCTGTTCCCTGTTTGGTTCGACTTCACTCAGCTTCACCATCAAAGGATTTCCATTTTCCTTTTTTTCGTCCTTTTCTGCAGAAACAGTCTCTGCTTCCTTTGCTATACTTCCTCTTCTGTCCGTAATCAGAGAATCCAGTCCCTTTCCCAGACCGCCTTTTCTTGCTGCCATCAGGATTCCTCACTTTCTATTATTTCCTTTGCCAAAGAGCGATATCTCTCTGCACCGGTTGATTTCGAATCGTATAGATTAATCGGAAGTCCGTAGCTTGGTGCTTCCGCAAGTCTTACATTTCTGGGAATAATTGTTTCATAAATCTTATTTTCCAGATTTTCCTTTACATTTTCAACCACAGAAGCAGAAAGGTTTGTTCTGGAGTCAAACATAGTAAAGAGCACACCCTCCACCGAAAGAGTCGGATTTAATCTCTCCTGTACCAGAGAAATGGTATACATCAATTGTGATAATCCTTCCAGAGCATAATATTCACACTGAATCGGAACCAGAACACTCTTTGCTGTTGTAAGAGCGTTGATCGTCAGCATATTCAAAGAGGGCGGACAGTCGATCAAAACATAGTCAAAATCGTCCATCACATAATCGATCTCATTGCGAAGAATAAATTCCTTTTCATTGACATCCAGAAGCTCGATCTCCGCTCCGGCAAGGTTCATATTTGAGGGAATTACGGTAAGATTTTCCTGTTCTGTCTTATACATGCACTGCTTTGCACTGCAATTTCCTAAAATCAGCTCATAAACCGTATATTCCACGCCATCCTTATCAATGCCCAATCCACTCGTGGCATTTCCCTGCGGATCTGCATCGATTAAAAGAACCTTTTTCCCGGCTTCTGCCAGGCAGGCAGAAAGATTTATTGCCGTGGTTGTTTTTCCAACACCACCCTTTTGATTTGCGATCGCTATAATTCGATTCATATACATTCCTTTGTATAAACTGTCATCTTTAAATCAGAAGCCTGATCAAAGAGAATCTCTTCTGCTTTGAATCTTAAACGGAAAGTTTCCTCTGTGATTTCAAATTTCAGAAAATCAAATTTCAGAAAGCATAGAACATAGAAACCCCGTTTCTGATTTATCACGTCCTTCACTCATCTTTCAAACAAAGGCTAGTTTTGCTTTCTGCTTTGTTCAAAGAAAGACTTTAATAATCATAACATTATCACTATTCATATTCAATGAAATATCAAAATCTGTTTGCCTATGTTTCACGTGAAACATTTCTTTCGTACAATTTTTTCATTTTACTTTTTGTTTCACGTGAAACATTTTCAAACATAAAATCTGTGATGGCTAGCCTCAGGCAAAAAGGACGAGAATTCCCATAGGATTTTTTCTAAAAAAGTATGCGCTTGCGCATACGCCCGCGCGCGAGCGGAATGCAAAGAGCTTAATGACGAACGCTTCATAAGCGCAGCTCCCACTTGGTCGCATTGCTTCGCAACACGACATACCGCGAGCTGCGCATCTCTGTGCTTCTTGCAGCGGGTCGCTTCAGCGACATAATTCCTTTCCGATGCAGTGCGATCCCTGCG